>JALWGP010000001.1 GCA_027038775.1 Sedimenticola sp.
ACCACCAATACCGCAGATGGACGGCGCGAGGGCGCGTTCAGCGATGCCCGGTAACATATTGTACTTTGCTAATATTCCAAAATTCTCCATGAATACAGTAAGCTGGAATATTTTTCCAGCGACCGGATGAAATATTCGGGATAAAATGCTATTTCTTTGCGCTCAGCGGAGCGCTTTGCTTATGGAGAAAGACATGGCGGAAAAAATGACGGATACCGGGCTCAAATATGATGTCCTGGAAGAGGGTACGGGTGCGGAGGCTGTGGCAGGCACCCAGGTGACCGTGCACTACACCGGCTGGCTGGAGGACGGCACCAAATTCGATTCCAGCCTGGACCGCAATGAACCCTTCCGTTTCATCCTGGGCAAGGGACAGGTGATCCGCGGGTGGGACGAAGGGGTGGCGGGCATGAAGGTGGGTGGCAGGCGACGCCTCACCATTCCGCCGCACCTGGGTTACGGCGCCCGCGGCGCCGGCGGCGTCATCCCGCCCAACGCCACCCTGGTCTTCGAAGTGGAGCTGCTCGAGATCGGCTGATGCATCCCGGTGCGGAGACCATCCGTGACGACGTGGCCCGGGCGCTGGCGGAGGACGTGGGCGATGGCGATCTGACGGCCGGCCTGGTCCCCGAAGGGACAACGCGTGGCCGCGTGATCTGCCGGGAATCCGCCGTGCTCGCGGGACGCGCCTGGTTCGAGGAGGTGTTCCGGCAGGTGGACGCGTCGGTGGTTCTCCAGTGGCAGCGGGACGACGGGCAGGCCATGGATGGAAACGAGGTGGTGTGCACCATCGAGGGACCGGCCGCATCGGTGCTCACGGCGGAGCGGACCGCACTCAATTTCCTGCAGACCCTTTCGGGCGTGGCCACCGCCACCGCCGCCTACGTGCGTGCCGTGGAAGGGACGGGCGCGCGCATCCTGGACACCCGCAAGACCATTCCCGGACTGCGCCGGGCCCAGAAGTACGCCGTCACCTGCGGCGGTGGACACAACCACCGCATGGGGCTGTACGACGCCATTCTCATCAAGGAGAACCACATTGCCGCGGCGGGTTCCATCCGGGCCGTGCTCGAGCGTGCATTCCGGCTCCACCCGGGGGTGGAGGTGGAGATCGAGGTGGAGGACCTGGGGCAGCTGGAGGAGGCGCTGGCCGCCGGGGCGAGGCGGGTGCTGCTGGACAACTTCGACCTGGCCTCCCTGCGCGAGGCGGTGGCGCTGAACGCCGGGCGTGCCCGCCTGGAGGCTTCCGGCGGCGTCGACCTGGAGACGGTGCGGGCCATCGCCGAGACGGGAGTGGACGACATCTCCGTGGGCGCCATCACCAAGAACCTGCGCAGCGTCGATTTTTCTCTGCTGCTGGACGGCGCCTGAGAGGCGCCGTTTTTCTTTGAAACTGTATCCGAGGATTGGGCGAATGAAGAGACCTGTTGTTTCACTGGTGGTCGGCGGACTGCTGCTGGGCAGCCTGCAGGCGGCCGAGCTGAAGACCCTGGACCAGCGCTACAGCTACACGCTGGGCGTGCGCATGGCGCGCATGCTCAAGGCCGAGGGCATCGGGAAACTGGATGGCGCCGCTTTCGGTGAAGCGGTGGCGGACGTCATCAACGGCAACGACCTCCAGCTCAGCGAGGAGGAGATGACCGAGGTACTGAAGCAGCGCAGTGAACGGCTGCGCCGCCAGGCCGCCCGGAAGGCAGAAGAGGCGCTGGAGCGCTCGAAAACGTTCCTGGCCGAGAACGCGAAGAAACCGGATGTTCACGTGCTCCCCAGCGGGGTGCAGTACCAGGTGATCGAGGAGGGAAAGGGTACGCCGCCCGGGCTGGAGGACCAGGTGAAGGTTCACTACGAGGGCCGCACCATCGACGGGCGCAAGTTCGACAGCTCCCGTGATCGCGGCCAACCCGCCGTCTTCGCGCTGCAGGGGGTGATCAAGGGTTT
>JALWGP010000002.1 GCA_027038775.1 Sedimenticola sp.
GGGACGGGCCTCCTGTCGACTGTATTTTGCGATCACCAGGTCGGACAACAGGAAATCATGGGGCTTCGGATCGAGGCCCCAGCGTTTGATCGCCAGACCCACCAGGGGCTTTTGCAAGCCTAGAGGAAACACCGCCACCCGCCGGCCATCCACGAAGATGCGCAACTGGTGGCGCCTGGCCTGCAGCGCAAGATGGTGCACCTGGTCCCGGCAGTTCTTCAGCTTGGCCAACTCCCCCTTGCCCTGAAAGTTGACCCTGCAGCCCATGGGTTGCAGCGCCAGCACCAGGCTGTGTACGGGACGGCTTCCCCGTTCGAGAGGATCCTCCGTGTAGAGCTCCAGGATCAGGTTGACATCATGGTAGGCCTTGGGAACCACCCGGAACTCCAGGGAAAAGTCCTCTTTCCCCATCTCTATCCGCTTCGCCAGCCTGGCACTTCCCTGCCCCAGGGGCGAAACCCAGATATGGTCCCGATAGCGCACGCATTCCAGACTACCGGACAGGTCATCGAACCCCTCGGGAATCTCGCCCACCGGACAGTCATGGAAATCGGTCTGGAAGAGCACCTGGTTACCCCGTTCGAAAGTGGCCTGACGCTGTGCCCCAGTGAGGTCACCGCTTCCCACAGCCAAGGGCATCCCGATTGCTGCCAAAAACAGGATCAAAGCTTTTCCCAACAGGTGCCGTCGCATCTCGCTGCTTCTCTCTATCAATTTCAGAGGCTGATGCCTCATCCAATTGGTGCCGGCCGCACTCACTTTCAAGCTGGTTTCGACGTTTCGCGCACAGCCGGGTGCACGTCGAAATGATTCTGATACCATCCGGGAACAGGTTCAGCACCGATCGGCAAACGCCCGGGGGCACCAGGAGATGAAAAAGAAAATCCTACCCACAACATTCACCTTGACCTTGGCGCTTCTGATGGCTGGTTGCAGCGCTTCCGACGATACCGCCCAAAGCCAGGCCCCAGGGAAGGAACAGGAAAAGACCGAGCAATATGCCAAGGTTCTCAGCGTGGTCGAAATCAAGGAGGTGGTGAAGACACCACGCAAAGTGTGCGAGGAGGTGGTGGTTGAGCAGGCCAAGCCAGCAAAGGATGAGCACAAGGTCCTCGGAACCGTGGCCGGCGCGGTGGTGGGCGGTGTGCTCGGTAACCAGGTGGGCGGCGGACGAGGCAAGGATCTCGCCACCGTGGCAGGCGCAGTGGGTGGCGCCTATGCCGGACGAAAGATCCAGGGCAGCCAGCAACAGAAGAGCGCGCAACCCAAGACCGAGCAACGCTGCGAGACGGTCACCGACACCAGCGAGAAGATCGTGGGCTACGACGTGAAATACAGCCTGAACGGCAAGGAAGGGACGGTTCGCATGAGCAAGAAACCAGGTGACCGCATTCCGGTGAAGGGTGGGCACCTCGTCACCGATTGAGAGCTTGGCCCGACCATGGCTCAGTTCCTTGTTAAGAAAAAGAAAAGGCGACTCCAGGCTCAGAGGGTTCTACCAACTCGATTGTCGGCTGCAATGGCCCGCCGATTCCTGAGTCTAGATTCCCTTAGTGCCGAGCTGCCGACCCTATCCTATGGTGTTCGTGCCGATCACCCTCCGGGTCGGCTACCAGACGGACAACATGCTGAAAGGACGCTCGACACACCTTGATCATTTGGCAGCTTACCGATTTATCCCCTCCCTAGAGCAGGGCGAAAAGCGTCGGATTTTTTTACAAACCTCACACGAGGTTTTTCGCCTGAAAAACCCAAAAACCACATAATCAATAACTTATTAGCCCATGGCATGAAAAATGCGTGAGTTTACCCAACATGCAATGTAATAAGGGTTCCCAAAAACCCTATCAGACTCTCTGACTTTGATGTGAGCGACGAGAAAGCCAATGAAAAAAGGGAGGTTCCTGGTCACTCCTCTCGAGACATAAGGCTTTGGAGCCCCGATCATTGAAGCCAGGGCCCACGACCCGTTCTCTTTAAGAATTAAGATATGAAAGCCTAGGAGAGGAACAATGCAACTAGCGCACAAACGGTTACGAATGATGCTGGCAGGAATTCTCTTCTGCTTGGCATTTCAGGACGTCATGGCAGACTTGGTAATCGACCGAGGATTACCAGTGGAAAATCTTAACAATGTGGCGGGCACCAGTCGCAGTAATGTAGCGTGGGATTTTGCCCCAGCAGAAACCTACATCTCGGGAGACGATTTCGTCTTGCCCGACCCGGGAGCATCAGCCACGAAATGGCGTATCGACACCATACGGGTTTGGGTCGTAGCCGGTAACACCAATGCTACTCCACCGTTCGAACTTGGTGATCGATATGACACCGTCTCCCTGTTCCTCGGAGAAGCCGGTCCGGTCGGCACCAGTATTGGCCGGGTGAAGACTGCAGGCATTATTGCTAATTCCCATGCCACCAACAATTCCGACGTCATCATTACTCCTGTGACCTATTCAAACGGCGAGGACTACCAGACTTCTAGCGGAGATTTCGTTCAGATCTGGCAAATCGACTTCAATAATTTGGGGGTATTCAACCCCGGCCCCCTTGTGTTCGCTGTCGATGGTGTCGGTCCGAATGATGCTTACTGGTTCAACCACGCCTCAAATGCAGCTCTCAGCGGTTCTACTCAACAGGGCTCGAACAATGAGATGCTCTGGTTTACAGGCAATGCAGCAGACACGAGCGTCACACTGGGCGGGACATGGGATTCAAACGGATACGGTTGGGACAAATCCAGTGATCACAACATACAGGTATTCGCCACAGCCATACCCGAGCCGGGAACCTGGATCCTAATCCTGTCCGGGATCCTCCTCTTATCAATGACAACGAACGGCCGCAACTACCTGCGCCGTTCACTCCCACAGCGCTAGGGAAACTCTTATTTAATCTTGGACGAAGCAGATCATTCTTTTCCGGTTCGAGTACAAGGCGAAGTCCGCAGCCAATAGCGGGCTATTGGCTGCGAACTTTAACGCAGTAATCGGACCGGAGGAGAACAAGATGTGAGCTCATGGATTAGATCATAGGTTCCCCCGGGGCCCTATATATTGTAGGCGTCCGGGTTTCAAAAAAGACCAAGAGATGTTCCCCCCTCTGTCATAAGTGGTCGGAAACCGACTGGTCATGGATTGATCAACGGTTTCATTCAACGACCAGGCCACCATCGTCCCCGCTCACTCCCACTCGATGGTGGCCGGCGGCTTGGAAGAGATGTCGTAAGCGACGCGGGAGACGCCCTTCACCTCGTTGATGATGCGGCTGGAGACCTTCTCCAGGAACTCCCAGGGCAGGTGGCCGATGCGGGCGGTCATGAAGTCCACCGTCTTCACCGCGCGCAGGGTGATGACGTACTCGTAGCGGCGGGCGTCCCCGGTGACCCCCACCGACTTCACCGGCAGGAAGACGGCGAAGGCCTGGCTCACCTCGTCGTAGAGGCCCGCGTTGCGCAGCTCCTCGATGTAGATGTGGTCGGCCAGGCGCAGGATGTCGGCGTACTCCTTCTTCACCTCGCCCAGGATGCGCACCCCCAGGCCCGGGCCCGGGAAGGGGTGGCGGTAGACCATCTCCGAAGGCAGGCCCAGCTTGACGCCGATCTCGCGCACCTCGTCCTTGAACAGCTCGCGCAGGGGCTCCACCAGCTTGAGCTTCATCTGCTCGGGCAGGCCGCCCACGTTGTGGTGGGACTTGATGACGTGGGCCTTGCCCGAGGCGGCGCCCGCCGACTCGATGACGTCGGGGTAGATGGTGCCCTGGGCGAGGAAGTCCACCTCTTCGATCCTGTGTGCCTCCTCCTCGAAGATCTCGATGAAGAGGTTGCCGATGATCTTGCGCTTGGCCTCGGGATCGGTGACGCCCTTCAGGGCGTCCAGGAAGCGCTGCTCGGCGTCCACGCGGATCACTTTCACCCCCATGTGCCTGGCGAAGGTGGCCATCACCTGGTCCCCTTCCTGGTAGCGCAGCAGGCCGTTGTCCACGAAGATGCAGGTGAGGCGGTCGCCGATGGCCTTGTGCAGCAGGGCCGCCACCACCGAGGAGTCCACGCCGCCGGAGAGGCCCAGCAGCACCTTGCCCTCGCCCACCTGCTCGCGGATGGCGGCGATGCTGTCCTCGATGATGTTCTCCGGCGTCCACAGCGCCTCGCAGCCGCAGATCTCGTGCACGAAACGGGAGAGGATGCGCTGGCCCTGGGGCGTGTGGGTCACCTCGGGGTGGAACTGGAGGCCGTAGAACCCGCGCTTCTCGTCGGCAATGCCGGCAAGCGGCGCATTGTCGGTCTCGGCGATGACGAAAAAGCCCGGCGGCAGCTTCTCCACCCGGTCACCGTGGCTCATCCAGACGTCGAGCAGGCCGTAGCCCTCGGGGCTGACGTGGTCCTCGATGTCGCGCAGCAGCTTCGAATGGCCGCGGGCGCGCACCTGGGCGTAGCCATACTCGTGCTTCTCGGCGCCGGCCACCTCGCCGCCGAGCTGGGCCGCCATGGTCTGCATGCCGTAGCAGATGCCCAGCACCGGCACGCCCAGTTCGAAGACGATCTGCGGCGCGCGCGGCGGGTTGTCGCCGGTGACGGTCTCGGGACCGCCGGAGAGGATGATGCCCTTCGGCTGCTGCTCGCGGAGGGCCTTCTCGCAGTTGTCCCAGGGCCAGATCTCGCAGTAGACGCCGGCCTCGCGCACGCGGCGGGCGATGAGCTGGGTGTACTGGGAGCCGAAATCGACGATGAGGATGCGGTGGTCGTGGATGTTGGTCATGGGCCGTTCAGTCGCGCCGGTAGTTGGGCGCCTCCTTGGTGATCTGCACATCGTGCACGTGGGATTCGCGCATGCCGGCGCCGGTCACCTTCACGAACTGCGGCTTGGTGCGCATCTCGTCGATGGTGGCACAGCCGGTGTAGCCCATGCTGGCGCGCAAGCCACCCATGAGCTGGGTGATGACGTTCACCAGCGGCCCCTTGTAGGGCACGCGCCCCTCGATGCCCTCGGGCACCAGCTTGTCCGCCTCCTTGGTCTCCTCCTGGAAATAGCGGTCGGAGGAGCCGTGGCGCGAGGCCATGGCCCCCAGCGAGCCCATGCCGCGGTAGGACTTGTAGCTGCGCCCCTGGTAGATCTCCACCTCGCCCGGGGACTCGTCGGTGCCCGCCAGCAGGCCGCCCACCATCACCGAGTGGGCGCCGGCGGCGATCACCTTGGCGATGTCGCCCGAGTAGCGCTGCCGCTTGCGGGCCAGCAGGGCCTCCATGGCGCGGGCGAGCCGGCCGGCCAGGTCGTCCATCCGCAGCTGGCGCTGTTCCAGCTGCCGCGCGGGGTGGAGCAGCTGCAGCCTGTGGGCGGCGTGCCGGAGCCGGGCGCGGCGGGCTTCCAGCAGGTGGGCCAGCTGCCGCGCCAGCCGCTGTTCGAACAGCTGCAGCCGGTGCAGCACCTCGTCGCGGTCGGGCGTGGCCAGCTCGGCGGCGGCGGCGGGGGTGGGGGCGCGGCGGTCGGCCACGAAGTCGGCGATGGTGAAGTCGATCTCGTGGCCCACGGCGCTGATGAGGGGGGTCTTCAGCCCGGCGATGGCGCGCGCCAGCTGCTCGTCGTTGAAGGCGGCCAGGTCCTCCAGCGAACCACCGCCGCGGGCCAGAATGAGCAGGTCGCACTCGCCGCGGGCATCGGCCAGCTTCAGGGCCTGGACGATCTCCCGCGGCGCCTCGTCGCCCTGCACCAGGGTGGGATAGACGATCACCGGCAGTCCCGGCCAGCGTCGCGCCATCACCTGCAGGATGTCGCGGATGGCGGCGCCGGTGGGGGAGGTGACCACCCCCACGCAGCGCGGGAACCGGGGGATGGGCTTCTTGCGGCGGGCGTCAAAGAGCCCCTCTTTCTCCAGCTTTGCCTTCAGTTCCTCGAAGGCGCGCAGCAGGGCGCCCTCGCCGGCGGGCTCCA
>JALWGP010000003.1 GCA_027038775.1 Sedimenticola sp.
GGCCAAGGTGGTCAAGGGCGGACGCCAGTTCGGTTTCTCCGCCCTGGTCGTGGCGGGGGACGGCGACCAGCTTCTCGATCAGCTCTTCGCCAGAGGCGTTCGTCTCGTAATTTGCCATCACACAATCCTCAGAACTGGAGCCCGGCTTCGCGGGCCGCTTCGGCCAGTGCCTTGACCCGGCCGTGGTACTGGAAACCGGAACGGTCGAAGGCCACTTTCTCGATGCCCGCTGCCCGGGCACGCTCGGCCACGGCCCGGCCGACGACGGCCGCAGCGGCCACGTTGCCGGTGGAGCCCTCGATGCCACCCCGCACCTCCCGGTCCAGGGTGGAGGCGCTGCACAGCACGTCGGTGCCGTTGGCGGCGATCACCTGGGCGTAGATGTGGCGCGGCGTGCGGTGCACGGTGAGACGAGGAACGCCCAGCTCCCGGATCTTGGCGCGGGCGCGGCGGGCCCGGCGCAGGCGACTTGCTTTCTTGTCCATCGTCGAAACCTCTTTATTTCTTCTTCGCTTCTTTGCGAAGCACGTACTCGTCCGCGTAGCGCACGCCCTTGCCCTTGTAGGGCTCCGGCGGACGGTAGCGCCGGATCTCGGCGGCCACCTGGCCCACCTGCTGCTTGTCGGCGCCGGAGACGATGATCTCGGTCTGGGACGGGGTCTCGATGGTGATGCCCTCCGGAATGGGGTACTCCACCGGGTGGGAGAAACCGAGACTCAGATCCAGCACCTTGCCCTTGACCTGCGCCCGGTAGCCCACGCCCACCAGCTGCAGCTTCTTCTGGAAGCCCTGGCTGACGCCGATCACCATGTTGTTGATGAGCGAACGCATGGTGCCGGCCATGGCCCAGGCGGCCTTGTTTTCGGGGTCCACCGGGCTCACCCGCACCTCGCCCTCCTCGAGGGAGACCTTCACCAGCGGGTGCACCTCGTACTCGTGGGCGCCCTTGGGCCCCTTGACGGTGATCTTCTGCCCTTCGACCTTGACCTCCACACCGGAGGTGACGGGAACGGGCGCCTTCGCGATACGTGACATGGCAGCTACCTCCCGATCAGGCCACGAAGGCGATGACCTCGCCGCCGTGCCCCTGCTTGCGGGCTTCGCGGTCGGTCATCAGACCCTTGGAAGTGGAGACGATGGCGATCCCCAGACCGCCACGAACCCTGGGCAGTTCTTCCTTGCCCTTGTACACCCGCAGACCGGGGCGGCTGACCCGCTTGATCATGTCGATCACCGGGCGGCCCTGGTAGTACTTCAGGGTGATCTCCATGGTGGGCTTGCCAGCCTCCTCGACGACGGTCACATCGGCGATGTAACCCTCGTCCTTGAGCACCTTGGCAATGGCCATCTTCTTCTTGGAGGCCGGCAGGCGCACGCTCGCCTTGCCCGCCTGCTGGCCGTTGCGGATGCGCGTGAGCATATCCGCAATGGGATCTGACATACTCATATGTTCTTGGCTCCTCGGGTCAGGCAACTTCTGGGGCGAAGTCCGATACCCAATGATGAAAAACGGCTCACTCGACGGAGAGCCGGGTACGATAACGGATTGACGACGATAAATCCAGTATTTTCTGGATGCTTTCCGCCCCGGCGTGGCGGCCGGGGCGAAAGGGAATTCCTACCAGCTCGCCTTGCGCAGCCCCGGAACGTCCCCGCGCATGGCCGCCTCGCGCAGCTTGTTGCGGCACAGGCCGAACTTGCGATAGACGGCATGGGGCCGGCCGGTGATGCGGCAGCGGCGCTGCTTGCGCACCGGGCTGGAGTCGCGCGGCAGCTTCTGCAGCTTGAGCACGGCGGCGTCGATCTCTTCCGGTGTGCTGTTGGGGTTCTTGATGATGGCCTTGAGCTCGGCGCGCTTGGCCGCGTACCTGGCCACCATCCGGGCCCGCTTGTTCTCGCGGGCGATCATGCTCTTCTTTGCCA
>JALWGP010000004.1 GCA_027038775.1 Sedimenticola sp.
GTCCGCCGGGACGCAGGGCAGCCACCAGCTGGTGCGCCAGGTTGCGTTCCAGGAAATGGCTCACCAGCACCAGGTCGAAGGATCCGGGCCCGGGCGGCCGGGCGGTGATCTCCCGCACCTCGGCCTTCACCGCCAGGCCGCGCGTCGAGGCCTCCCGTTGCAGCCGTTCGATGGCCACCGGCGAGAAATCCCAGGCATGCACCTCCAGCCCCCGTTCGGCCAGCCACAGGGCACTGGCGCCCCGCCCGCAGGCGAGATCCAGCGCCCTGCCCTCTTCGGGCAGCAGATGAGCGTTGCGCAGCAGCACCTGGGCCACCTCGCCGGGCCCCTCGGCCTCCGCATGGCGCCGGTTCCATTTTTCCTCGATCTTCATCCGTACTTGCCACACCCCCAAACCAGTGAGGCCGTGTTCCCGGCCAATCCAGCTTTTGTCGATAATATTGCACCATGAGCTGGGTCACCATCCTCTGGACGAGCGTCATCACCATCTGCCTGGTGACAGCGGGCATTCATCTTGCGCTCTGGTACCAGCAAAGAAAGAACCGAGCCGCCCTGTTCATCGCCATTGCCCTGCTGGGTATTTCCGGGCTCGCCATGGTGGAGTACCTTTTGATGCAATCTCCCGACGCTCAAAAGGCCCTGGAGCTGCTCAACTGGGCCAATCTGGCGGTACTGGTTCTGTTGACGGGATTGGCCGGTTTCATGCACTCCATCCTGGCCGGAGATCGGCTCTGGCTGGCGATCTTAGCCATTGGAGCACGTTCCATCGGTGGGTTGCTGGTATTGCTACAAACAGTTTCGGAAGTGGAGCCATCCACCTGGCAACCGAAAACCCTGCTGTTCCTGGGTGAGCCGGTATCCCTGGTATCGGCTCCCACCCTTGCTTCCTGGTGGAGCCTCAATGAGCTGGGCAACCTGTTGTTTCTCTTCTATGTCCTCGATGCCAGCATCCGCACCTGGCGCCTGGGTGACGAAGAGCAAAGGCGCTCGGCTCTGTGGGCCGGTGGCAGCATCCTCTTATTCGGTGTTCTCGCGTCCGGGGTCTCCTTTCTGGTCAATCGCCAGATGATCCAGGTGCCCTACCTGGTCAGCCCTCCCTTTCTCGTGGTGGTATTCATCCTGATATGGGAACTCACCCGTCAGATGGCCCGAAAGAACCGGGAATATGAAGCGGCCCGGGAGCGACTCTCCGAACTGGACCATAGGCTACGACAACTCGAACACAGAGGACTGTTGGGCCACTTCTCCGCCGCCCTGGCACATGAACTGGGTCAGCCGCTTGGCGCCATACTGCGCAACGCGGAAGCCGGCGAAATCCTGTTGCAACGGGATCCTTCCGACTCCATCCTTCTGCGGCAACTGTTGCAGAAGATTCGTGAGGATGACCAGCGGGCCATGGGAATTCTCCGTCGCATGCAGAATCTCTACCATGGAAACCAGCTCGAATCAGAACCGCTGGACATGGCCGCACTGGTAGGGGAAATCGCCCAGTTGGTCCAGCCTCGGCTGGAGGCTGAGGGGATTCGGCTCGAGATCCGGACAGGGTCGAATCTGCCCCTGGTCACCGGGGACGGCCTGTTGCTGCAACAGGTATTGCGCAACCTGCTGGACAATGCCCGTACTGCATTGTCCGGGCGGCGGAATGGGCTGATCCGGATCGAGCTGAAATCCGATCCCCACGGCGGTCTCACCCTCGACATCGAAGACAATGGTCCGGGCATCGACCCTGAGGTCCGCACCTGCCTGTTCGAGCCCTTCTGTGGCGGTAACCCGAAAGGAAATGGTCTGGGCCTGGCGATCTGCAGCACCATCGTGGAAGCGCACCAGGGACATCTGCGCCTTCGATATACTGGTACGAGGGGCACCTGTTTTCAGCTATGGCTGCCGGAAATGGAGGAGACACGGAAAGTTGGAACAAAAGAATGAACAGAATCACCCCCTGGTCCATCTTGTGGACGACGATCCCTCCTGCCTGGAATCCACCACCCGGCTGCTGCAACTTTACGGTTACCGGATCCGGGGCTTCCGTTCACCAGTGGAATTCCTGAAAAGTCTGCCTGCCGATTCCGTCGGCTGTGTGGTCACCGATCTGCGCATGCCGGAAATGGATGGGCTCACTCTGCAGCGCAGGTTGGAAGAAAAAAACAGCCTGCTGTCGGTGATCTTCCTCACCGCATACGGCACCATCCCCACTTCGGTGGCGGCCATGCGCAGTGGCGCAGTGGACTTTTTGACCAAAGATGCACCACTCGACCACCTGGTGAGGGCCATCGAACGAGCACTGAAACACAGTGCCAGATCTCTGGAACGGGCCACGGCCAATCGCCGGAATCGAAGGCGGTTGCAAAGGCTGACACCACGTGAGCACCAGGTTCTGGCCCTAGTGGCCAAAGGCCGGCTCAACAAACAGATTGCAGCGGAGCTCGGAATCCACGAGCGTACCGTCAAGCTGCACCGCTCTTCCGGCATGCGAAAAATGGAAACTGACTCCGTTGCAGAACTGAGCGTGGTCTGGCACCAGCTCGAGGAGAGCGGTCTCGTCTCCTCCGCCGATGACTTCTCCTTCCCCAAGGGGCAGTAGGCAATATCGGCAGTAGCACCTAGACTCGGACAATCAGATCTTTTCATTCAAACGCCTCCCCGGTACCCGCGGGGCACCCCCATGCCCATCTGCCAGATCCAAATGCATGGGCCTGCCGGGAGCGCCTTCACTCGGTTCGTTGGGGCCGATTTTCCCTTTTTCCATGCGAGGAGCACCGCCCATGAAGGACAGAAAGCACGAACCCAGCATCGATCCAAACGATCAACCCAACACTCGTCGGCGCGACCTGCTCAAGGCGGGGCTGGTGGCCACTGCTGGGAGCATGGCCCTGGGAAGCCTGTCCAGGAACGCGCTCGCCGAGGTCACGGATCCCAAGCGAAAGCGCAAATTCAAGGTGATCGATTTTCGTTGCCGTCCACCCATCAAGGCCCATGGCGGGCTGTTCAAGTTGCGCCTGGAGTTCATCGCCAAGCGGCCCAACCTGCTCAACAACCCTGCCACGCTGGGCGAACCACCGGAAGTGGTGAAGATGGTGGGCAAGCCCGGAGCCGTGGAGGCCTGGTGGAAGTATCTGGACGAAGCCGGGATCGATACGGTGGTGGTGAATGGGCGTTACGCCGCCGGCGTGCCCGAACTGAGCATGGGCAACGATCAGCTGTTGGAGTTCCAGAAGAAATATCCCGGCCGCTTCTATGGCTTGGCCGCACTTAACCTGGACCAGCCGGTGGAAAAGACGGTGGAAGAGCTGGAGGCAGCCCTCAAAGCCGGCATCCGGGGCGCAAACTTCGAGCCCGGTTATCGCACCAAGAACGGCGGCCCGGCCACGGCCGACAATGCCGATTTCTATCCCATCTACGAAGTGATGCAGGATGCCGGGCTCCCCCTGCAAATTCAGACCGGTGCCTTCGCCGGAATCGACAACTGGGGCGCCGCCAACCAGATCTGGCGCATGGACAGCGTGATGAAAAAGTTCCCCAAGCTGCGCCTTGTGCTGGCACACGGGGGCTATCCCAGCATCACCCAGTCACTGGCCCTGGCACTGAAACACCCCTCCGTGACCATCTGCCCGGATGTTTATACCTTCTGGCCAGGCGGACAGCTATATCAGCAGAACATCGACCTGTTGCAGGACCAGTTCGTATACGGATCGGCCTTCCCCTTCGGTAATGCCGACACCACGCTCCAGCAAACCCTGGCCCTGCCCCTGAGCGACAAGGTGCTGGAGAAATATCTCCATGCCAATGCTGCCAGACTGCTGAAACTCGATAGCTGAGCAAAAACCACGGAGTCGAAAAATGAAACTGAAATTCATCGCACCACTGGCCTTCGTCGGCCTCTTGCTCGCCAACACTTTGTCACTGGCCGGCACCTCCCCTTTCCAGTCCAGCGGCAAGGGCACCCTGGAAGCCAAGGAGGCCAAGCAGCACCCCATCATGCCCTGGTGGATGCCGATCACCCCGGAATCCACGACCTATAAGTATCGCAACATCGACATGGTGGCCGTCGCTTTTGCCACCGATCAGGACAAGATCGAAAAGCTGGTGCCGAAGGAACTGGACCTCATCGCCATCCCCGGCATGCCGGGACAGAGCTCCGCCAGTCTGATCTTCGCCAAATACCGCGAGAACGATCAAACCGGGCCTTACATGGAGGCCATTCTTGCCATTCCGGTATTGCACAAGGGCAACCCGTTCCTCTACGTGGCCGCCATCTACGTGGACAGCGATGCAGCACTGGTGGCAGGACGGGAATTCGGCGGATACCCCAAGAAGCTGGCGACCATCGACCTGCACAACTACGGAAACCTCTTCCTGAGCAACCTGTCCCGGGGGAGCATGCAGGAAAAAACCGCCAATCCGGTCTTCTATGACCTGGCTTCTTCCAAGGTCACCCGCGGTGGCCGGCTCTTCTCAGTCCCCCTGCCGGCGGAAAAGATCCGCCAACTGCCGTTCCCCTACAACATGCTGCTGCCCATGCCGGAAGCCAACGGCAAGCCACAGCCCTATATCCTTCCCACCATCGGGCTGCGAACCATTCCCGGTGTCGGCAAGGATTCGGACAAGGCCCAGGTGCAGCAGCTCATCGGTACCCCCTGGATCATCACCAAGGCCACGGTATGGGAGGGGCTGGAGGCCAGCATCGATTTCGTCTCCTCCAAAGAAGATCCACTGGCGGAACATTTCCCGATCAACATGATCCTCGGCGCCTTCATACTGCGGGGCGATATGCACACCGACCCGAAGGACTGGTTGCTGCTCGAGGATTACCAGGGCAAATGACCTTTTCATTAGAACCTACAGACAGGAAAGAACGCTCATGAAAAAACCTTTCATCTCAAACACGGCCGTCACTGGCATTCTCCTGATGGTTGCCACGGCGGCCTGGGCCGGCGAATGGCAGCCCACGGAGTTCCAGAAGCGGATTCCGGGCCCCACCCGCCTGCCAATGCCGGTTGCGGACAGCTCCGGTGCGGTGCATACCGACCCGCAGTACATCGCCGACCGTCAGGCCATCCTCAACCATGTAGCGGCCTACTCCTATCTCATCGATGAAGGCAGGTGGGACGAGTGGTACGCTCTCTTCTCGGAAGACGTGGTGTTCGAATCCACCGTGCCCTGCTTCGGTACCATCCGGGCCAAGGGGAAAAAGGCCTTCAAGACCTTCACCGATCTGCGGTATCGGGGGCCGGGAAGCGAGAAGAACACCACCATGCGGCGCCACACCCAGGGCAATTATCACGTGGCCCGGCAGAGCAAGGATTCCGCCGCGGTTCGTACCTACATGCTGATCTCCGCGGCTCCCGCCGAGGGTGGCTTCAAGGTGCTCACTTCCGGCACCTACAACGCCACGCTGGAAAAGCGTGACGGCAAGTGGACCATCACCCGCTGGTACATCGAGGTGGATGCACCCGTCAAGGAATCCGCCATTCCGGAAGGCGCAGCGGGCAAGGGAATCGAATTCATCCCGGACAATCGCCCCGAATGCAAGAAATGAGTGGTCAGACCTTCCGGTGCTCAGCACCGGAAGGTCGTCGATGACGCTCACTGGACCGCCTCGGGCTCCTGCACCGGGGGGGTAACCCTACCGTTCGTGATCACCACGTGGTAACGGATTCGGTTGCCCTGCCGGATCTTGACCAAGTAGTGCCAGTGGAGCTCCTGGGGAGGAACGCGCCTTCTATGATCTCCGTGTCTCCAAAACCCATTTCATAGGTCAGCCCCCAATCCGACATGGCGTCGATCACTGTCCAGGCCGCTTCCCTGCCACCCTCCACCTCGAAGGCGAGCATGCCGCCCGGCAGGTCCATCTGGCGCGCCGCCAGGTCGGCCTGGGGATGGCTGGGCAGGCCGGGATA
>JALWGP010000005.1 GCA_027038775.1 Sedimenticola sp.
GCCTGGCCCCGTTGCCGGAGATAGTTGCGGATCCCGGCGAGCATCAGGCCCGCCCCCGCACCGGCAGCGGCGAGGCCGGCGCCTCACGCCCCGCCCACCAACGCAGTCCCCCCACCACCAGCGCCACGTAGCCCAGCAGCAGGCCAATGAGCAGCAGCGAGGAGCCGGCATGCTGGTCGAAGGTGGCCGCCTGGTAGTAGACGCTGGCGGTGACATAGGCCACGCTGGTGGTCCAGAAGGCGACGAAGGCGGCCCAGGCGCCTCCCGCCTCCCGCTTGATGGCACCAATGGTGGCCACGCAGGGAAAGTAGAGGAGGACGAAGAGGAGGTAGGCGAAGGCGCCCACCTGGCCATCGAAGCGCTGGGCCATGGCGCCGAACACGTCCAGGCTCACCGCCTGCTCCTCGGCCACGGCGGCCACGTCCTCGATGTCGGCGGCGCCCAGCCCCAGGGGATCGGTGAGCGCCTCCCCCACGGCGGCCAGGTTCTCGGGCACCGTCGCAGCAGCCGCCTTCAGCGCCGCCCAGAGGTCGAAGGCGGACTCTCCCCCGCCCTCGCCCGACGCCTCTGCGGCGAGACGGGTGTAGAGGGTGTCCAGGGTGCCCACCACCACCTCCTTGGCCAGCACGCCGGAGAGGACTCCCACCACCGCCGGCCAGTTCTCCTCGCGGATGCCCATGGGCTCGAAGAGGGGCACCAGGGCCTGGCTGGTGGCACTGAGCACCGAGTGCTCCGAGTCCTCGTTGCCGAAGGAGCCGTCAGTGCCCAGGGAGTTGAGCAGATTGAGCACCAGCACCATCCCCACGATCACCTTGCCCGCCTCGCGCACGAAGAGTTTCACCCGGTCCCAGGTGCGCAACAGCATCCCCTTGAGGGTGGGCAGGTGGTAGGGCGGCAGCTCCATCATGAAGCCGGCGCTCTCGCCCCGGAGCAGGGTGCGCTTCATCACCAGCCCGGTGAGGATGGCCACGGTGATGCCGATGAGGTAGAGGGCGAAGACCAGGTTCTGACCGTTGTGAGGAAAGAAGGCGGCGGCGAAGAGCACGTAGACCGGCAGGCGCGCGCCGCAGGACATGAAGGGATTCATGAGGATGGTGAGCTTGCGCTCGCGCACGTTTTCCAGGGTGCGGGTGGCCATGATGGCCGGCACGTTGCAGCCAAAGCCGACGATGAGCGGCACGAAGGCCTTGCCGGGCAGGCCGATGGCGCGCATGAAGCGGTCCATGACGAAGGCGGCCCGCGCCATGTAGCCCGAGTCCTCCAGCGCCGAGAGGAAGAGGTAGAGGGCGGCGATGATGGGAATGAAGGTGGAGACCACCTGGATGCCGCCGCCGATGCCATCGGCCAGGATCACCCGCAGCCAGGCGGGCGCGCCCCATCCCTCCAGCACCCCCCCCAGGCCGTCCACCAGGAAGGCGCCGGTGATGCCGTCGAAGAAGTCCACGAAGGCGCCCCCGATGTTGATGGTGAACAGGAACATCAGGTACATGAGAAAGAGGAAGATGGGGATGCCGAACCAGCGGCTCAGCACCACCCGGTCGATGCGGTCGGACAGGGTATGGCTCGCCTGGCCCTTCTCGTGCACCACCGACTGGGCCAGGGCGTGGGCGTGGCCGAAGCGGCTGTCGGCGATGAAGATGTCGGCCTCCTCGCCGCTGCGGTCCTCGATGGCCCTGCGCCAGTGGCGCACCCGCTCCACCAGTTCGGGCGGCGCGTCGGCCGGCAGGTTGTCGTCCGATTCCAGCATCTTCAGCGCCAGCCAGTGGCGGTTGGCGGGGTTGGGCTCGTCCAGGTGGGTCTCCAGGTCGGTCACGGCCTGCTCGACGACCTCGTCGTGGGCCAGGGCGAAACCGCCACACTCGGTGCCGGTGGCCACCGCCAGCATGCGCGCCTTGAGCTCCAGCAGCCCCTCTCCCGCGGTGGCGACGACGGGCACCACCGGGCAGCCCAGCTCCTCGGCCAGCCGGTGCACGTCGATCTCGATGCCCCGCTTGCGCGCCACGTCCATCATGTTCAACGCCAGGATCATGGGCACGCCCATCTCCAGCAGCTGCACCGTGAGGTAGAGATTGCGCTCGAGGTTGGCGGCGTCCACCACGTTGATGATGAGGTCGGCCTCGCGCGAGAGCAGGTAGTCGCGGGTGATCTGCTCGTCGATGGAGGCGGCATCCAGGGAGTAGATGCCGGGCAGGTCGATGAGCCGGACGCTGTACTGCTCCAGCTCGAACTGCCCCTCCTTGCGGTCCACCGTCACCCCGGGCCAGTTGCCGGTCTTCTGGCGAATGCCGGTGAGGGTGTTGAAGAGCGCCGACTTGCCGCAGTTGGGATTGCCGGCGATGGCGATGGTGAGGTTGTACCCCTCCACCAGGGGACGGGCGTTGTCACAACAGCCGGCCATGGCTACAGCTCCTCGACCACCACCTGCTCGGCGATGTCGTGGCCCAAGGCCAGGCGGTTGCCACCACGGCCGACGATGACATCGCCCTTGCGGCTGTGCAGCACCTCCACTTCGTTACCCACCACCAACCCCAGCGCCAGCAGGCGCCGCGACAGGCTGCGGTCCCCCCGGATGGCCACCAGCTTCACGCGGTGGCCGGGAGAGATCTGGGCGAGGGTTCGGGAATCCATGGTGATGCCGCACAACTGAGAATGGTTCTCAATTATGCCACATTCCGGGGGAACACGCACCCGGGAGATGGAATCACGAATCGAGGCCGGAGCCGGGCCGGGGCAGGCTGTCGAACCGCCGGCGCTGCGGCCGACCTTCCGACCCGGCGTGCCCCGACCACCGAAATCGATTTCAGGAAGGCTGGGGCCGCACGAAGGTCCATTGTTTCTCGTCCGAGTCGCCGGCGGAGAACCGGTAGCCCTCCCGGTCGAACTTCTTGATCCCTTCCGCCTCCTCCAGCCGGTTGCGCACGATGTAGTCGGCCATCATCCCGCGCGCCCGCTTGGCGAAGACGGCGATGGTGCGCGCCTTTCCGTTCTTCACCTCCTTGAAGTTGACCTGCAGCAGGCGCCCTTCCAGCAGCTTCGGCTTCACCGCCTTGAAATACTCGTTGGAGGCGAGGTTCACCAGGGTGGGCTCCTTCTGCCCCGCCAGCGCCTCGTTGAGCGCGCGGGTGATGCGGTCATCCCAGAACCGGTAGAGATTGTCGCCGCGGGGGGTTTCCAGCTTCGTCTTCATCTCCAGCCGGTAGGGCTGGATCCGATCCAGGGGCCGCAGGCAGCCGTAGAGGCCGGAGAGGATACGCAGGTGGTCCTGGGCGAAGGCCAGGTCCTCCTCCGAATACCGCTCCACCGGGATCCCGCGATAGACATCCCCCTTGAAAGCGAAGAGAGCGGGCCTGGCATTCTCTTCGGTGAAGGGGAGGGAGAAACTGCGGTAGCGCTCCACGTTGAGGGCCGCGATTTTCTCGCTCACTTCCATGAGCGCCCGGATGCCCGCCACGGAATAGCCGCGCAGTACCTCGATGAGCTGCATGGAATCCTCCAGCATCTGCGGCACCGTGGCCTTCACCGCCGGCACGGGTGCGTCGAAGTCCTGCCCCTTCGAGGGCGAGAGGGTGACGATCATCTGTGCGAATCCGTATGCCGAAAAGGTAGGACAGGATACTGCAACTGCTATCGGGGAAACAGGGGCGGAAATTGTCGAAATCCTTTACACCTGTCCGCCTCCCCTCCGTTCGCATCTTCGCAACCCCTTGCCGGGAGGAGACATTTCCCGCGGGGTGCGGAACTTGCATGGGTTCTCTGTCACCATGGTGACGAGAATTCTTTCCGGCCTTCTTGGGATCCTGGCCTGCGCCGCGCTGGCGCCGGGCGTACCGGCGCTCGCCCAGCCCGCCCCGGCGGCGGGAGAGACGCCCTCCTACCTCCACCTCGCCTCCGACTACGAACTGGGCCGCAACGGCCTGCCCCGCAACCCGAAGGAGGCGCTTCGCCTCTACTGCCTGGCCCACGCCGAGGGCGATCCGGAAGCGGACTACCACCTGGGCTGGATCCACTTCACGGGCCGGGGCGTGCCGCGCAACATGGCGCGCGCGGCCTGGTGGTTCGAACGCGCCGCCAGGGCCGGGGACCGCACCGCCGCCAACCTGCTGAAACGACTGGGCCGCGCGCAGCCGGAGCGGGATGACAGCTGCGACGAGATACTGGGGAAGGCTTCCCCTTCACGCATCCGCCTGGAGCGGTGGGTACACCGCTTGGCGCCGGAGTACGACCTGTATCCCAGGCTGGTGATCGCGGTGATCGAGGCGGAATCGGGGTTCGATCCCCGGGCCCGCTCGCCCAAGGGGGCCATGGGCCTGATGCAGCTGATGCCGGAGACCGCGAAACGCTTCGGCGTCCGGGATCCCTGGGATCCGGTCCAGAACCTGCGGGGCGGCATGGCCTACCTGCGCTGGCTGCTGGACCGCTTCGACGGCAAGCTGTCGCTGGTACTGGCCGGCTACAACGCCGGCGAGAAGGCGGTGGAGCGGTATCGCGGGGTTCCGCCCTTCGGCGAGACCCGCCGTTACGTCCAGCGCATCACCCGGAACCTGGAGAGCGCCTCCCTGCTGTAACCCGGCTCAGTCCAGCTCCACCAGCTCGAAATCGTGGGTGATCTCGGCGGTCTTCGCCAGCATGATGGAGGCAGAGCAGTACTTCTCCGCGCTCAGCCTCACCGCCCGTTCCACCGCCTTCTCGGTGAGTCCCTTGCCGCCCACGCGGCAATGGACGTGGATGCGGGTGAAGACCTTGGGTTCCGTCTCCGCCCGCTCGGCACTCAGCTCCACCTCGCAGAAGCGCACGTCCTGCCGACTCTTCCTGAGAATGTGCACCACATCGAACTGGGTGCACCCTCCCATGCCGAGGAGCAGCATCTCCATGGGTCGCACACCCAGGTTGCGCCCGCCGTGTTCTTCCGGGCCATCCATCACCAGTGCATGACCGCTGCCCGACTCGGCCACCATCAGGGCCCCGTCCACCCACTTCACCTTGCCTTTCATCCTCTCTCCCGAAAGCTTGCGCGCGGCGCCTATACCACAACCTTAACAAAAGTGTATATACTCTGATTACTACAATGATATCTGGATCACAGGGGGATCGCGAAACCATGAGTATCGTCAACCTGCCACCGCCGCCTCCCGAGTGGCTCGAGCCCTTTCTCTCCCACTGTCACATCCACAAGTACCCGGTACGCAAGGAGCTGATGAAACCGGGCGATCCCGCCGACACCCTCATGTACATCCTCGATGGCCAGCTCACGGTACTGCTGGAGGACGAGGACGGCAAGGAGATCATCCTGGCCTATCTCAACAAGAAGGAGTTCATCGGCGAGATGGGGATGTTCGTGAACCAGCCCACCCGCTCGGTGATCATCCGCACCCGCACCCCCTGCGAGATCGCCGAGATCAGCTACCAGCGGCTCAACGCCCTGCTGGACAACGAGCTGCGGCCCTACGTGAAGGACTTTCTCTTCGCCGTGGGCAAGCAGCTTTCCGACCGCCTGCTCAGCACCAGCCGCAAGGTGAGCCACCTGGCTTTCTTCGACGTCACCGGCCGGGTGGCCAGCACGCTGCTGGACCTGTGCAAGCAGCCCGACGCCATGACCCACCCCGACGGCATGCAGATCCGCATCACCCGTCAGGAGATCGGCCGCATCGTCGGCTGCTCCCGCGAGATGGTGGGCCGGGTGCTCAAGAACCTCGAAGCCCAGGGGCTGATCAGCGTCAAGGGCAAGACCATGGTGATCTACGGCGCCCGCTGAAGGCGCCACCCAAAACCTCAGCGCGCATGAAGCACGCGTAGGATGGGTTGAGCGCAGCGAAACCCATCACCCCAAGTTCACGATGGGTTTCGTTCCTCAACCCATCCTACGG
>JALWGP010000006.1 GCA_027038775.1 Sedimenticola sp.
CTATGCCTTCATTGCCGGGATGCCACCGGCAGCGGGCCTGTATACAGCCATTGTCGGCACGATTATCGCTGCCCTGTGGGGATCATCACAGCAAGCGCAATCTGGCCCGACCAACACCCACGCTTTACTGACATTATCCGTGGCAATGACCGTGGCCACCGTTGGCACCCCCGAATATCTCTCGGTGGTGGCCCTGCTGGCGCTGATGGTGGGGATATTCAAATTGACAGTAGGCATTACGCGGTTGGGCGTCCTGGCCAATTTCGTTTCCGATGCCGTCATTGTAGGATTCACAGCGGGCGCCGGTATTCTGATTGCAGTCAACCAACTGCCGCATTTGATGGGGCTGCACCTGCCGCACAGCTCCAATTTGATGGAGACCATTTCGCAGATTCTGCACCACATGAACGAAGTTCATTTTCTCAGCCTGGCATTGGGTCTTTTGGTGCTTTTCACCGTCATAGTTCTGGCAAAAATCAATCGAAAATGGCCCGGCCCGTTCATCGCCATGATCCTGGCCGGTGCGCTCGTCGGCATTTTTCACCTGGATCAACTGGGCGTATCCGTTGTGGGAAAATTGCCGCGAGGATTGCCGCCGCTGGCGAAAATCCCCATCACAGACTGGCAGCTTATAGGACGGCTCTCCACCGGCGCTCTGGCAGTGGGCGCTATCGGACTGGTGCAGACGACCTCGGTCACCCGCTCATTGGCCAGCATGACAGGCCAAAGACTGGACACCAATCAGGAGTTTGTTGCGCAGGGGTTGGCGAATATCGGGTCGGGCCTGTTTTCGGGCTTTCTGGTTACCAGCTCCTTCAACCGATCCGCCCTGAATTTACAAAGTGGCGCCCGCACACAATTGGCTGCCATTTTTACAGGACTCATCGTCCTGATTGCGATGCTGATTCTAGCACCTTATGCAGCACTGCTGCCAGGCACAGCTTTGGCGGGCGTGTTGCTGGTCATCGCCTCCCGCATGGTCGATCGCCAGGAAATCTCGCGCATATTGCACGCCGGGCGGGGTGACGCCATCGTTATGATTGTCACCCTGGTGTTCTCGCTCATCCTGCCCCTGGAATTTGCCGTTATCGCCGGGATTCTCCTCTCGCTGGGGCATTATATTCTACGCACAAGCACCCCGCAGGTCATTCCCGTTCTGCCCGATGACAGTTTCAAACATCTCATTCCCCGGCCCGACAAGCCCCAATGCCCCCAATCAGCGGTCATCGCGGTGCCGGGAGCGGCCACGGCCGTACGCCACCCCGCGCCCTCGGGAGCCAGCACCATGAGCGAGAGCCCCTCGGTTCCTTCCACTGCCAGGTCGCCGTTCCAGCTCCAGCTGCCATCGGACCTGGGCACGAGGTGCACCGGCACCATGGCACTGTGGGACCGGATCCCCACCTCACCGGGCTGCGGCAGGCGAAGCGTCCCGGAAACGATGTCCGAAGGCGGCGCCGCCACCTGTTTTGCGAGCATGCCGCCCGAGGCCTGGGCGAACCCTGCCCCGAGGCCCACAACGAGAATCCCAACGAGAACCTTCCACGCGTTTCGATCCATGAACTCCTCCTCCCATCCGTAGGATGTTGGCTGGAATTCTATCGTTCATCGTTCCTCGCCGCAAGGCCCCGGCCGTTGATCTTCACCGGCCGGGGCGTCCCTGGTATAGTGCAGCCGACCCGGCTTCGACCGGGAGGTGGAGGATTCCAGCATGCGCCGTGTCACCAGGAAAAAGCTCAAGCAGGACGAGTTCGTCTCCATCGTCGACCAGATGATCCAGTGGTTCTCCGAGAACTGGCGAGCCGTCGCTGCGGCGGCCGGGGCGGCCCTCGTGGTCTTCTTCCTGTGGTGGGGTCTCTCGACCTGGTCGGGACACCGCAAGGCCGCGGCCTCCGAGGCCCTGGCCCGGAC
>JALWGP010000007.1 GCA_027038775.1 Sedimenticola sp.
GCTTTTTGCAATACCTCCTCGATCCAGGCGGGATCGTGGCCGATCAGGGTGAGGCCCACCACCTCCCAGGTGTGGGCGTTCTGCCCCTCGAGCCGGGCCGCCGACACCGGGTAGCGGGCCCGCAGCCGCTCGATCGCCGGCCGCACCAGGGCCCTTTTCTCCTTGAGGCTCTTTACCCAGGGCATCTCCAGCCGGGCGACGTAGAGGCCGACGTAGGCGCGCACGCCTTTAGCCTACGAAAAAGGGGGGCACGTAGCCCCCCGTTGCTGTGTAGGGCGAAGCCTAGGCCTGGCTCGGGGCGCCTTCGCGCAGGAGCTTTCGGAGCACCGTCTGCAGGATGCCGCCGTTTTGGTAGTAGTCGACCTCGACCGGGGTGTCGAGCCGGGCCACCACCGGGAATTCGAGCGTGGTGCCGTCGGGGCGGGTGACGCGGACGGTGAGCGTCTTCCTGGGGCTGAGGCCCTCCTCGATGCCGAGGATCTCGATCTCCTCGTCGCCCTTGATCCCGAACTTCTGCCAGGAGTCCCCGGGCATGAACTCCAGCGGCAGCACCCCCATACCCACCAGGTTGGAGCGGTGGATGCGCTCGAAGCTCTCGGCGATCACCGCCTTCACGCCGAGCAGCGCCGGGCCCTTGGCCGCCCAGTCGCGGGAGGAGCCGGTGCCGTACTCCTTGCCGGCGATGACGATGGCGGGGACGCCTTCTTCCTTGTATTTCATGGCGGCGTCGTAGATGCTCATCTGTTCGCCGTCGGGCAGGTGCAGGGTGACGCCCCCCTCGGTGCCGGGGGCGAGCAGGTTGCGCAACCGGATGTTGGCGAAGGTGCCGCGCATCATCACCTCGTGGTTGCCGCGCCGGGAGCCGTAGGAGTTGAAGTCCTTCGGCTCCACGCCGTGCGTCTGCAGGTAGCGGCCGGCGGGGGAGTCGGCCTTGATGGCGCCGGCGGGGGAGATGTGGTCGGTGGTCACCGAGTCGCCCAGCAGGGCCAGCACCCGCGCGCCGTGGAGGTCGCGCACCTCGCCGGGTTCCATGCCCATGCCCTCGAAGTAGGGCGGCTTGCGGATGTAGGTGGAGTCGTCGTTCCAGGCGAAGCGCTTGCCCTCGGCGCCGGTGAGGCCGTTCCAGTTGTCGTCGCCCTTGAAGACGTCGGCGTAGGCCTTGCGGAATTCGTCGGTGGTGACATGGGCCGCCATGGCCTCGCGCACCTCCCGCTGGCTGGGCCAGATGTCTTTCAGATAAACCGGCTGGCCGGCACTGCCGGTGCCCAGGGGCTCCTCGTAGAGGTCGATTTCCAGGGTGCCGGCCAGGGCGTAGGCCACCACCAGGGGCGGCGAGGCGAGGTAGTTCATGCGCACTTCGGGATGCACCCGTCCCTCGAAGTTGCGGTTGCCCGAGAGCACCGAGGTGACGGTGAGGTCGCCCTCGCTGATGGCCTTGGAGACCGCTTCGGGCAGGGGGCCGGAGTTGCCGATGCAGGTGGTGCAGCCGTAGCCCACCACGTCGAAGCGCAGCTTCTCCAGGTATTCCAGCAGGCCGGCGTGTTTCAGGTAGTCGGTCACCGCCAGGGAGCCGGGGGCCAGGGAGGTCTTCACCCAGGGCTTGACCGAAAGTCCCTTCTCCACCGCCTTCCTGGCCACCAGGCCGGCGGCCAGCATCACCGAGGGGTTGGAGGTGTTGGTGCAGGAAGTGATGGCGGCGATCACCACGTCGCCGTCCTTCAGCTCGAAGGACTCGCCGTCGATCTCGGCGCTCACCGGGCCGCCGCCCTGGATGTTGCCCTGCTCCTTGAGGGCGGCCAGATCCTCCTGGAACTTCGGCTTGGCGCTGCGCAGCTCGATGCGGTCCTGGGGCCGCTTGGGGCCGGCGATGCTGGGGACGATGGTGGCCAGATCCAGCGCCAGGGTCTCGGAGTAGTCGGCCACCCGGCTGTCGTCGCGCCACATCCCCTGGGCCTTGGCGTAGGCCTCCACCAGGGCCACCTGCTCGTCACTGCGGCCGGTGAGGCGCAGGTAGTCGAGGGTCTCCTGGTCGATGGGGAAGAGGCCGCAGGTGGCGCCGTACTCCGGTCCCATGTTGGCGATGGTGGCGCGGTCGCCCATGGGCAGGTGGGCCAGGGCATCGCCGTAGAACTCCACGAACTTGCCCACCACGCCGTGCTCGCGCAGCCGCTGGACGATGGTGAGCACCAGGTCGGTGGCGGTGGCTCCCTCGGGCAGCTCGCCGGTGAGCTTCATGCCCACCACCTTGGGCACCAGCATGGAGATGGGCTGGCCGAGCATGGCGGCCTCGGCTTCGATGCCGCCCACGCCCCAGCCCAACACGCCCAGGCCGTTGACCATGGTGGTGTGGGAGTCGGTGCCCACCACGGTGTCGGGGTAGGCCTGGCGAACGCCGCCGTTGGTCTGGTCGAAGACCACCCGCGACAGGTACTCCACGTTCACCTGGTGGACGATGCCGGTGTCGGGCGGCACCACCTTGAAGTTGTCGAAGGCCTGCTGGCCCCACTTGAGGAACTGGTAGCGCTCGCGGTTGCGCTCGAACTCGATGCGGGCGTTGATCTGCGCCGCATCGGGGGTGCCGAAGCGGTCCACCTGCACCGAGTGGTCGATCACCAGCTCCGCCGGCTGCAGGGGGTTGATGCGGTCGGGGTCACCGCCCAGTCCGGCGATGGCGTCGCGCATGGCGGCCAGGTCCACCACCGCGGGCACGCCGGTGAAGTCCTGCATCAACACCCGCGCCGGGCGGTACTGGATCTCCTGGCTGGGCTCGGCCCTGGGATCCCAGGCGGCCAGGGCCTCGATGTCGGCTTTCGTCACGGTGACGCCGTCCTCGTGGCGCAGCAGGTTCTCCAGCAGGATCTTGGTGGCGAAGGGGAGGCGCTCGCTGCCTTCCACCGCGTCGAGGCGGAAGATCTCGTAGGAGGTGCCGTTCACCTCCAGGGTGTCGCGGGCGTTGAAGCTGTCGGTCATGGGCGTGAACTCCCTATGGCGAATCGAAAATCAGCCGGCAATTCTACCACGGGCCGGACACCGAACCATTCGCGGCGGGGGCGCCGCTCCTACGCCGGGATCCGCGGCAAACCCGTAGGAGGCCCGCCCCCGGGCCGAATTTCGAACCATTCACGGCGGGGGCGCCACTCCTACACCAGCTTGCGGGCGGCGGTGAGCAGCCGCCGGTGGCGGGTGAGCAGGTGCCAGCGGCGGCCGCCGCACTGGCACCAGAGGTGGGCCGAGCGCACGCCGCAGAGCAGGGCGGTGCGGATGCGGGCGGCGGTGTGGTCGTTCTGCAGGTGGACGGGGTCGCCCTGCACCAGGATGCGGGGCGAGAGCTCGCTGATGAAGTCCTGGTAGATCTTCGCCAGCTGGCTGTAGCGGGTCTCCTCGTCGAACTCGAAGGCCTCGGCCCGCGACTGGAAGTTGTCCAGCGCCTCGCCCAGCGCCTGCAGCCGCTGCGGGTCCTTGTAGAGCTGCTGGCCGAGCTGCAGCAGGCGGATGCTGTAGCGGGTCACCTCCGGGTTGCGGTCCTGGGGGCTGGAGAGCTGGAAGATGAAGTGGCGCAGGCCCATCTCCAGGTTCGCCGCGCTGCCGTAGACCTCCATCACCGTCTTTGGGCGGGTAACGAAGAGGGTGGCGACGCTGGCCTGGAGCATCTTCTCGTCGGTGTGACCAAGGCGGGCCAGCTCGAAGGTCATGCGCGCTCCCTGGAAGACCCCAGCCAGGGCCAGGGCATGATCGGCGTCGCTGTAGCGGTTGCTCAACGGATGATTCCTCCTCCCAGGCACTCCTCCTCGTCGTAGAGTACCACCGACTGGCCGGGTGTCACCGCCCGCTGGGGCGTGTCGAAGCGTACCTCCATGGTGTCGCCGCGGATCTCCACCTCGCACGCCTGCAGGGGCTGGCGATGGCGGCAGCGGGCCAGGCAGCGGAAGCGCCCGGCTGGCGGGCCGCCGGCGGGCCAGTGGAGCTGCTCCGCCTCCAGGGTGTCGCGGAAGAGGAGAGGGTGGTCGTGTCCCTGGGCCACCACCAGGCGGTTGTGCTCCAGGTCCTTGGCCACCACGAACCAGGGCGCCTCGGGATAGCCGGAGACGCCGCCCAGTCCCAGCCCCTGGCGCTGTCCCAGGGTGTAGTACATCAGCCCCTGGTGTTCGCCGATCACCTCCCCCTCGGGGGTGACCATGGGACCGGGGTTGGCCGGCAGGTAGCTGGCCAGGAAGTCGCGGAAGCGGCGCTCGCCGATGAAGCAGATGCCGGTGCTGTCCTTCTTGCGCCAGTTGGCGAAGCCGGCCGCTTCTGCGATGCGGCGCACCTCCGGCTTGGTGAGCTCGCCCAGGGGGAAGAGGGTACGTGCCAGCGCCGCCTGGGGCACCATGTAGAGGAAGTAGGTCTGGTCCTTGTTCTCGTCAGCGGCCCGCAGCAGGCGGCGCGGCTCGCCTTGCGACAGGCGGGCGTAGTGGCCGGTGGCGATGAAGTCGGCGCCGAGATCCAGGGCGTGGTCGAGGAAGGCCTTGAACTTGATCTCCCGGTTGCAGAGCACGTCGGGGTTGGGGGTGCGGCCGGCGCGATACTCGTCCAGGAAGTGCTGGAAGACCCGGTCCCAGTACTCGCTGGCGAAGTTGACGCTGTGCAGGGGGATCTCCAGGGTCTCGGCCACTTGGCGGGCGTCGGCCAGGTCCTCGGCGGCGGCGCAGTAACCGGCCTCGTCGTCCTCTTCCCAGTTCTTCATGAAGAGGGCCTCCACCTCCCAGCCGGCCTCCTTCAGGCGCAGGGCGGCCACGGCGGAGTCCACCCCGCCGGAGAGGCCGACGATCACTTTTCCTTTCCGTTTCATGCGGTGAGGGAGTGGAGGCTGTCCAGGGGCAGGGCGGCGCCCTGCAGGTGGTCACGGATGCAGGCAAGCACCATGGGGCCGCGCAGCCGTTCGCGCCGCCTCTCGATCTCCTCCAGGGTGAGCCAGTGGGTGGCGACGATCTCCTCGTCCAGCGCCCGGCCGGGTTCCGCCTCGCCCACGGTGCCGGCGAAGCAGAAGCGGAGATAGGTGCGGCGCTTGTGCGCCATTTCGTACTGGTAGACGCCCACCAGGCCCAGAGGTTCAAAGGGGCGGGCGGTCTCCTCCAGCACCTCGCGCCGCACGGCCTCGAGCAGGCTCTCCCCCGGCTCCAGGTGGCCGGCGGGCTGGTTGAAGCGGGGTTCGCCGTCGATGACCTCCTCCACCAGCAGGAAGCGCCCTTCACGCTCGATGACGGCGGCGACGGTGACGCGGGGTGTCCAGACCATGCGACGGATTCTACCGTAGGAGCGGCGCCCCCGCCGTGAATGGTTCGAAATTCGGCCCGGGGGCGGGCCTCCTACGGGGTTGCCGCGGATCCCGGCGTAGGAGCGGCGCCCCCGCCGCGAATGTTCGAAGTTCGGCCCGGGGGCGGGCCTCCTACAGGGAGAGCCATTCGCCGGGCTGGAGCCGTCCGAGGCGGTAACGGCCCACGGCCACGCGCACCAGCCGCAGGGTGGGAAAACCGATGGCAGCGGTCATGCGCCGCACCTGGCGGTTGCGCCCCTCCCGGATGCGGATCTCCAGCCAGCTCGTGGGCACCGACTTGCGGTAGCGCACCGGCGGATCCCGGGGCCAGAGCGGGGGCTCGGGGACGATCCGCGCGCGGGCGGGCAGGGTGGAGCCGTCCTTCAGCTCCAGGCCACGGCGCAGGGGTTCCAGGTCGGCCTCTGCCGGCTCTCCTTCCACCTGCACCAGGTAGGTCTTCCAGGTCTGTTTCCCGGGGTGGGTGAGGCGGTGGGCCAGCCGGCCGTCGTCGGTGAGCAGGAGCAGCCCCTCGCTGTCCCGGTCGAGCCTGCCGGCGGGATAG
>JALWGP010000008.1 GCA_027038775.1 Sedimenticola sp.
GATGTTATCGAGACGGCTGTCTAGGGGCTGGACGCACACGGCTTGCCAGCCGAGTTGGCGGAGGTGATCTACATCGACCACTATGGCAACGCCATGACGGGCTTCGAGGCCCCTGCGGATGCGGCGCCGCGCTTCCGGGTGGGGGGGCACCTCGTCGAGCATGCCGAGACCTTTTCCAGGGTGCCGGAGGGTACCCCTTTCTGGTACAGGAACTCCCTGGGCCTGGTGGAGATCGCCGTGAACCGGGGGCGGGCGGATCGGCTGCTCGGTCTCGAGGTGGGAACCCCGGTGATCCGCGCATGAGCGCCCATTCCTTTTGTCTTGGCAAGCCGTGTAAAGCGGGTTAGCATTCCCCCATGCACAAGTTATTGCCATTGCTGTGCCTCCTGTTCTCTCTTCCGCTTTCCGCCGAGATCTACAAGTGGGTGGACGAGCAGGGGAACGTCCATTACGGTGACAATCCGGCTGGAGCGGGCGCCAAGCCCATGGGCAAGCTGCCAGGGCTCTCCACCTATGCGCCCCCCCGGCTGCCCGAGTTGGACGGGACAAAGGATGACGCCAACGCCGCGCAGTCCACGGGAGATGCCCACCCGGGTTACAAGGTGCTCAAGATCGTGAGCCCCGAACCTGAAGCCACGGTACGAAGCGCCCCGGGGGAGGTCTCCGTCTTCGTGGCGCTGGATCCCCTGCTGCAGGAAGGGGACTATCTGCAGGTGATCCTGGATGGCAAGCCGCTTCCGGGAAAACATACCAGCACCGTGATCCAGTTGAGCAACGTGGACCGCGGTGAACACAGGATCGCCGTTGCCGTCCACGATGCGGGCGGGAAGCGGCTGAAGCAATCGGAGAGCCACGTCTTTTACCTCCACCGTCCGATTGCCAAGCCGAAGAAGACGCCGAAATAGGGCCTCGGGAATCCCCTGAGTGCACCCGTTCCAGAGCGCGACCCTGCCGGTCCAGAAATGCCTGCTCCTCTTCTCCCTCCCGATCTCGCCAATCGTATCCTGGCCAACCAGGTGACGGCGATCCTGCTGCTCGACGAGGCGCTCAACATCCGGTTCTTCAACACGGCCGCCGAGATGCTCTTCTCGGTGAGTGCGCGTAGTGTCATCGGTCAGCCGATCGCCCAGCTGCTGCGTTGCGTGGCGGGTTCTCTGGAGGAGCACATGCGGGTGATCCTGGAGCACCACCAGCCGGTTACGGAACGGGAGGTGCCGGTGGAGCTGATGGACGGGCACGCCATCACCGTGGACTGCACCCTGGTGCCCATGGTGGAGGAGGACCAGCCGGTGATGGTGCTCATGGAACTGCGCCAGGTGGACCGTCAGCTTCGCCTGAGCCGCGAGGAGCAGCTGATCCGCCAGAACTCGGCCACCCGCACGCTGCTGCGCGGCCTTGCCCACGAGATCAAGAACCCGCTGGGCGGCCTGCGGGGTGCCGCCCAGCTGCTGGAGATGGAGGTCGACGACCAGGAGCTGAAGGAGTACACCGGCATCATCCTCAAGGAGGTGGATCGCCTGGGCGCACTGGTGGACAACATGCTCGGTTCCCGCAAGCTGCCGGTGAAACAGCCGGTGAACATCCACCACGTGCTGGAGCGGGTGGCCTCGGTGGTGGAGTCCGACCCGGAGAACCGGGTCGCCCTGGTGCGGGACTACGACCCCAGCATCCCCGACCTGCGGGGCGATCCCGACCAGCTCATCCAGGCGCTCATGAACATCGTCAGGAACGCCGTGCAGGCGAGCGGCAGCGGGGGGCGAGTGCTGTTGCAGACCCGGGTGCTGCGCCAGTTCACCCTGGCCAGCCGGCGCCACCGGCTGGTGGTGCAGGTAAACGTGGAGGATAACGGTCCCGGCATCCCCGCAGAGCTGCAGCACACTGTCTTCTTTCCCATGGTCACGGGCAAGGCTGAGGGCACCGGCCTGGGACTCTCCATCGCCCAGTCCCTGATCAACCGGCACGGGGGGCTCATCGAGTTCGAGAGTCGGCCGGGGCGTACCGTGTTTACCGTCTATCTTCCGCTGGAGAACGAATCGTGAATGCCGACGCCAATGTCTGGGTGGTGGACGACGACCCGTCCATGCGCTGGGTACTGGAGAAGGCCCTGGAAAAGGCCGGTTTTCACGTCCAGGGCTTCGCCGATCCCGACGAGCTGCTCAATGCCCTGGAGCGATTCCGGCCCGATGTCGTCATCTCCGACATCCGCATGCCCGGCATGGACGGCATCGAACTGCTCGGCCGGGTGCACGGCGTGGACCCGGAGCTGCCGGTCATCATCATCACCGCCCATTCCGACCTGGACAGCGCAGTGAAGGCCTACAACGTGGGTGCCTTCGAGTACCTGCCCAAGCCCTTCGACGTGCACGAGGCGGTGGAGTTGGTGAACCGGGCCCTGGCCAGCCGTACCGCCCCCTCCGAGGAAGCGCCGGCGGTGGAGCCCTCGCGCGTGGGGATCATCGGGCAGGCGCCCGCCATGCAGGAGGTGTTCCGCGCCATCGGCCGGCTCTCCCGCTCGAACATCTCGGTGCTGATCACCGGTGAGTCCGGCACTGGCAAGGAGCTGGTGGCGCGGGCCCTGCACCAGCACAGCCCGCGCGCCGACAAGCCCTTCATCGCACTCAACATGGCGGCGATTCCCCGTGAGCTGATGGAGGCGGAGCTGTTCGGCCACGAGAAGGGGGCCTTCACCGGCGCCCAGGCGCGCCGGGTGGGGCGTTTCGAACAGGCCGAAGGGGGTACTCTCTTCCTCGACGAGATCGGCGACATGCCGGCCGAGGCCCAGACCCGGCTGCTGCGCGTGCTGGCCGACGGCCGGTTCTACCGCGTGGGCGGAGTGAGCACCATCCGCGCCGATGTGCGCATCATCGCCGCCACCAACCAGGACCTGGAGCGGCTGGTGGAGGAGGGGCGTTTCCGCGAGGATCTCTTCCACCGGCTCAACGTCATCCGCATCAACATCCCGCCGCTGCGGGAACGGCGCGAGGACATTCCCCTGCTCATGGAGTACTACCTGCACCAGGTGGCCCGGGAGCTGGAGACCGAACCGAAGGAGGTGCAGGCCGACGCCATGGAGCGGCTGCAGCAGTTTGCCTGGCCGGGCAACGTGCGCCAGCTCGAGAACCTGGCGCGCTGGCTGACGGTGATGGCCTCGGGAAGGGAGATCCACGCCCGGGACCTGCCCCCGGAGTTTCTCGGCGTCGGTGAGTCGCCGGCGGAGAAGCCCGCGGCAGACTGGCGCTCGTTGCTGGAGCACTGGGTGCGGGAGCGCTACCTGGAGGGGGCGGAGGACCTCCAGCGCGAGGTGGAGCAGGCGCTGATCCGGGCGGCGCTTGCCGCCACCGGCGGGCGCAAGCAGGAGGCGGCCAAGCTGCTGGGATGGGGCCGCAACACCCTGACCCGCAAGCTCAAGGAGTTGGAACCGTGAGGTGTGCGGCTACCATTTCCACGGCTTGAGCAAGGCGATGACCAGGCCCAGCACGGCTACAATAAGAAAAAGTTCGATCAGCATCTTCGTGGAGCGACCATGGATCTCACCAGTATTGAATTGCCCGGTTCCGTCATCCGCGCCGTGAAGGCTTCGGGTGACGAGGTGCGAATCCGGTTCGAGCCCGCCTACCTCGTCCAGACCATGACCGGCTCCGAGGAACGCACCCGCTGGTGGCAGAACATCGAGCTGGTGTTCGAAGGTGCGGAGCTGCTCGAGGGTGGCGATGCACCCTTTCCGGCAACCTGTGCCGGCGGAGATGTGATGGAGAACGTCTACACCTACCGGGACATGGTGCCGGTTCCCCTGGAGGGACGCGGCAGGACGGGATGCAGCCTGAAGCTGGAGAGCGGCACGGCCATCCGCGTGGAGGCGGAGGCGGTGCGCCTCGAGCGGGAGGATCATCCCAGGTACATCGAGCACATCCGCAAGGGCTGAACGTCACGCCACGGGTTCCGGCTCCGGCGCGGGGGAGGCCTTGCGTTTTCTGTCCAGCCCGAGAAGTTCACGGGCTTCCGCCACCGCCTGGATCACCAGGTTCTGCAATGCCTGCCCCCGGCTGGAACGCGGATCCTCGAGGCCCAGCTTGCGCAGCGCGGGCACCTCCTTCAATCCGTGCTTCCTTCGGGCCAGCCGCGTGTAGAGCCGTGCGGCAATGAGGACATCGCTGAGCGTGGCCTCGCGCCCGCCGTGATCCTGCGACCATTCGAAAGAGTCGGTGATGCCCCGTACCAGGAAGTGGGGCAGGTTCCAGTGGGTAAGCACCATGCGACCGGTCTCCTTGGCGAACATCTGGATGCATCCCTTGAGCTCTTCCAGGCCCACCTCGCGGTAGAAGTTGTAGGCGTAGCTGAGGATGGTGAGCTTGCCCACGTTGTGCAGCAGCCCGGCCATGGCCACGCTGTCGGCCGGGGTCAGCCCCTGTTCCGTGGCCAGCTCCCCGGCCAGCCGGGAGACAGCGATGGCCTGCTCCCAGGCGCTTCTGAAGACCTCGTTCATGATGGCGCCGTGGGGCCTGGCGGATTCCCGGAAGAGATTGAGAAAAGCCGTGTGGTGCGTCTTCTCCATGCCCAGGGCGAGGACGGCGTTGTTCATGCGTTCCGGGATCTCGGCGCGGGTGCCATGCCCCGCCCTGCGCAGCAGCTTGAGCGCCAGTACCGGATCCATCATGGCGAATCTGGCCAGCTCCTCTGGCTCCTCCTTCTCCGCCAGCATCTTTCCGGTCACGGCGACGGCCACGGGTTGCCAGGAGAACAGTAGCAGGCGGTTCTGGTGCAGATCCTCGTAGATCTGGGCCAGGACCTGGGTGGAGAAGTCGGTTTCGTCGCTCCCCTCGACGCCCTCCTCCACCACGTAGTAGTGGGAGGAGATGAGCTCCGAGGGTTCCTCTTCTTCCAGCAGCCGGTCCAATACGGCGTTGTCGATCTTCACGTACTGGACCGGGGTGAGTGCTGTCACCCGGTAACGGCTGGGACGGAGCCGGGAGAGGGGAGAGTTCGCTGCCGGGTCCGTGTGCTTGATGATGCGCTTGCGACCGTCCGCCGCTTCCAGCAGGATGTTGCCCTTGAGCAGGAAGATGCTGTGCTCGTCGGTGTCGCCCAGCTCCATGAGCACCTCGCGTTTGCCCGCCTGCAGCCATTTCGCATGGCGCGCGATCTCCTCGAGGCGGTGGGGTGGCGCCTCGTCCAGGGGGGAGAAGTGCTTCAGGGCCTCCACGGAATGGGCGACCTGGTTTCTGTTGCTGGGCATCCGTCGATTCCTGAGAGAGTCCTGGGTCCTGCGTTTCTCTGCTATCGGCAGGCCGCTGGTTTCTTTTAGCAGCCGCAGCCTAATGCCTGCTTCTCGTTCAACCGCAGGCTTCCGGTGATCTGGCTCACCTCGGCCAGCCCGTGGCGCTCCAGGTACTCCAGGATTCCCCGGTTGATGCGGCGGCACACCAGGGGGTCGTAGAAGAGCGCGGTGCCCACCCCCACCGCCGTGGCGCCGGCGATGAGGAATTCGATGGCGTCCTCGGCGCTGGCGATGCCGCCCTGGCCGATGATGGGCACGCCGTGGTCGCGGGTCACCTGGTAGACCTGGTGTACCTTGAGCAGGGCCACCGGCTTGATGGCGGGGCCCGAGAGTCCGCCCTGGTTGTTCCCGATGACCGGGGTGCGGCTCTCGATGTCGATGGCCATCCCCATCAGGGTGTTGATCACGGCGAAAGCGTCGCTGCCCGCCTCCAGGCAGCGGCGCGCGTTCTCGGCGATGTCGGTCTGGTTGGGTGAGAGCTTGGTGATGAGCGGCTTGTTCGTGGCCCGCCGGCACACCTCCACCACCCGCGCCGACATGTCGGGGTCG
>JALWGP010000009.1 GCA_027038775.1 Sedimenticola sp.
GCGTAGGCCGGGAGGTAGTCGAGCACCATCAGCGTCAGGTGGGGGAACCGCTTGCGCACCGTGCGCAGCCGCTCCTGCAGCCACTGCCTCTGTGCGGGATCCACCTCCGTATAGCGTTCCCCTGCCGGGTCCCAACCGCGGTAGAGTGACTCGACCGCCAGGCCGTTGATCTGCTGTCCCACCCGGTCGATCACCTCGAAGCCGCGGTTGACGAAGATGGAGGCTTCGGGAAACTCCCGCCGTAGGCGGTGGATGAGCCTCACCAGTCCGTCCTGCTGGCGCTTGCGCTGCCTGTCGTCCTCGGCGACGAGGAGGTGGCTGTCCAGGGTGTCCAGGAAGAATCCGCGGTAGCCCCGTTGCCACAGGGGCAGGAAGCGGCGTTCGAAGAGGAAATCCCGCCATCCCTGCGCGGAGAGATCCATGACCCTGCTGTTCCAGTCCGGGTTCTCGCCCAGCTGCCATGCCGGGTCGGTCTCGCCCGTCCACGGCCGCTCCTTCCCCAGCTCGCCCACGCTCACGTAGGCGTACACGATCCGCCCCTCTGCCTGCAGCTCGCCGAGCAGGTCGCTGTCCACGTGCTCCGGTTCCACGACCAGGTGGTGGAAATGGGCCAGCAGGTGGGCCGGTGGCCGTTCTCCGTAGAAGAAGGCGACCGACTCTTCCGCCGCCGAAGGGTGGGCGAGGATGAGGCACAGGAGGAGTGCCAGCCACCTGCTCATGAGTGGTCGGCCGCCGGCCTGGTGTCCGGTAATGGAGGGTGGGGCATGTGAAGACCCTGCGTTACTGTTTCGCTCCTTGGCATGGAAGGGGAGAAGGATCAGGAAAAACAGAAGGCAATGTTCCAAAGCTAGATTTTACATGAATGGAGGAACTTTTCCGTTTGGTGTGAGGCGCCTGAAAAAGGCCGTTTTTCGCCGGGGGAGAGGATGTGAGCTGCCGCACAGAATGGGGGCGGAGGCTCTCTTATAGTTTTTTCAACCCCCCCATTTCCATGGCGCTGGTCAGGACCCATGAACAAATCCTCCAAAGTCGTCTACCTCGAGAAGAACCAGCCTCAACACGGACCCGTGGTCAAGGCGGGACAGTACGGAGAAGTGGCCGGAACTTGCCGGGGCATTCTTTTCCAGACTCTCAACGAGGCGATCCGGGAGCTGTTCGTGCAGGTGGACGACGACCTCTACAAGCTCGCCGAGAATTCCACCAGCAACACCCAGCAGACCATCTTTTTCGATGCCATGCGCAGCATCCGGCTGATGCAGAAACAGCTGGAGTCCGAATACCTGCAGATGATCGAGGATGCCTACCAGACCTTCTGGAACGGCGGCACCATCCTTTCGGCGAGGCTCGCCGAGAGCGACGGGGAACAGGCCCTTTCCCTGGTGGAGAAGGAAGAGCTGGAGGAGGAGCTGGCGGTCACCACCATGGTGGGCAAGGCCAACGACAACTGTCACCGGGAGCTGGCGGCGCTCAACACCAGGTTCATCCACATGCTCGGCAAGGGGGACCTGCCTCTCGAAGCCAATCCTGTGTCGCCGGCCATGCTGGCAATGGCCTTTCGCGAAGTGCTGACACAGTGGGAGGCGGAGCTGCTGGCGCGCATCGTCGTCTACAAGTGCTTCGACCGTGTGGTGCTCTCGCGCATGGGCGCCTGCTACGAGACGATGAACCATTACCTGGCGGAGAACGGCGTTCTGCCGGAGCTGCGCCACGGCATCGTCGGCCGTTCGCGTTCCCGGGGCACCGGCCCGCGTGGCCAGGCCGGAGGGACCGGGGGTGCCGACGGCGTGGCTGCCGCACCGCCAGAGGAGGAGATGGCTGACCAGGTTCCGTCTCTCGAACAGATCTGGCAATACCTCCAGCAGCTCAGTGCGGCCTCGGTTATTCCCGCGCTGCCCCTGCCGGTGAATCCGGAACTGCCGGTCATGCCCAGGGCGGGCGTCATGGAGGCCCTCAGCCGGGTGCAGAACGAGGTGCTTTCCGACCAGGAACTGCAGGAGATGGATCTTGGGCTGCAGCAGGAGTTCATCCGGCAGCAGCTGGTTCTTGCGTTGAGCCGGAACGAGGAGGGCAGGGAGACGCATCGCGTGGGTGAGTCGGAGAAACAGACCATCGACGTGATCCTCGCGCTGTTCAACCACGTGCTGGATGACCCGAATCTCCCGGATGCCATGCGCGCACTGATCGGGCGCCTGCAGATTCCGGTGCTCAAGGCAGCCATCGCCGATTCCAGCTTCCTTCACAATGAAGCCCACCCCGCCAGAAGGCTCATCGATGAACTGGCCCAGGCGAGCATCGGTTGGCGGGACGATGGGGATCGCAGCGAAAAGAGCCTCTATTACCAGGTCAAGCACGCGGTCGAACGGATCGTTCACGAGTACGGCGAGGACATCGCGTTGTTCGAGGAGGTGCGGGCCGAGTTCGGCGCCTGGATGGCCCAGCGGGAACGCGTGAGGAAGATCCTGGAGGAACGCCTGGCGCAGGCGGTTTCCGGTGAAGAGCGGCTTACCGTCGCCAAGATCCAGGTGGAAGAGCTGTTCGAGAAGCTGCGGGTGGATGCATTGCCCGAGGCCGCGCAGAAGATTCTCACCGGGCCCTGGAAGAAATTGCTCACCATTCTCTGGCTGCGAGAAGGGGAAGAGGGGCAGAACTGGAAAAAGGCGGTGGAGATTGCCCGCCTGATGGAAAAATATCTCGGTGGTGGATCGCACGGTTTCCGACGTGAAGATCTGCTGGCGGAGATCCCGGAGATCATCGGCGGCCTGAAAAAAGGGTTTACCTACATCTCACTGGATCAGAAGAAGTCGGCCCGGTTGCTCAACGGCCTGCAAAGCTGTTTCATCGAGGCCCTGCGCCCGCTGCCTTCCAGGCCCGTCGTGGTCGGGGAGAAGGTGGAAAAGGAGGAGGCAGGCTCCCCCGTCGATGCCGGCGAGGAGAAACCCGGGCCCGAACCGGATGAATTCGATCGCAAGGTTGCGGGCATCAGCGAGGGTACCTGGGTTCGCCTGGCACCGGAAACGGGAGAGGGCGAGCCGATGGTCTGCAAGCTGGTCTGGCGCAGCAAATACACGGGTACCATGGTCTTCGTGGATGGCCAGGGCAACAAGGCCGCTCAACTCAAGGAGGAGGCGTTGGCCGAGATGTTCCGGCAGGGGAGGGCCGGCCTGCTGAAAGACGCCCAGGCACCGCTCATCGACCGGGCCATTCGCAAGATGATGCGGGTATTGAATGCCGAAATCGTGGGATTGCGGCTGAAGATGGCGGACTGAGCCCCTGGGTTGGCCGCGTCTTACTCCCCATCCGGGGGTGAAGAAGATGCATCGCCATTCGGCGCGGGAGAATTCTCTTCCGGCGCCTTTGCGTCGCTCCCGGCTTCGGTTTCGCTATCCGCCGTCAGGGCCTCCAGTCCCACGGTTTCCACCAGCTGTTCGAAGAGGGTGCGCGGCGGAGGCTGCCAGTCGGGCACCGTGATCACGTCCTCGGTCTTTTCAGGTGCGCCTTTCCCTTCGATCGGTGGCAGGGGCTGGTAGTCTCCCGAGATGCGCACGAGCCGATCGTTCTCGTCGAAATAGAGGGTCAGCCGTTTTTCCAGCTCGATCTGGCCGATGCCCACCCCGTAGTAGTAGTCCCAGCGGTTGTCGTGAAAGAGGTCCTGCAGCAGGGCGGTGCCCATCACCAGCTCGACCTGCTTCTTGTGCATGCCGGGCTGCAGTCGGTTGACATTGTCCTGGGTGATGAGGTTGCCCTGGATGATGAGCGGGCGATGGACGAAGGGGAGTCTCTCCAGGGAGCGGGGGATCACGTCGCCGAACAGGTCCCAGCTGTCCTTGTCGATGTCGATGCTGCTGCAGCCGGCCAGAGTTGCACCGAGAGCAATGGAAATGAGAAGCTTACGCATTGGCGTGTTCCGGGGTCTCCCTGTAGACTCTGGCGGCACATGATAGCGGATTCCGTTTCCGGCGGCATCCGCACCGGGAGGGAGTGAATGGAGAAACAGGTCATCCGAAAGGCGGGGCTCAAGGTGACGCTGCCGCGCATGAAGATCCTAGAGATCCTGGAACAGAGCCCGCTGCGCCACATGACCGCGGAGGACGTCTACAAGGAGCTTCTGGCCAGGGACGAGGACATCGGCCTGGCCACCGTCTACCGCGTGCTCACCCAGTTCGAGGCGGCCGGGCTGGTGGAGCGTCACCACTTCGAGGGCGGGCAGGCGGTTTTCGAGCTCAACCGCGGCGAGCACCACGACCACCTCGTCTGCCTTGATTGCGGCAAGGTCGAGGAGTTCGTGGACAAGACCATCGAGGGCTGCCAGGAGAAGATCGCGAAGAACCACGGTTTCCGCATCCGCGACCATGCCCTCATCATCTACGGGGAGTGCCTCGACCCCAACTGTCCCAACCGCGAGAAGGAGTAGGCGGAGAAGGAGGCGTTACGATCCCACCATCTCCTCCGCGTGAGCCAGGGTCTGGCGGGTGATGCGGCTGCCCCCCACCATGCGCGCGATCTCCCGGATCCGTTCCTCCCGGCCCAGGGGGAGGATGCGAGTGCGGGCCGTTCCCTTCCTTCTCTCCTTGACCACCCTCAGGTGGTGGTTGGCTTGGGCCGCCACCTGGGCGAGATGGGTCACGCAGAAGACCTGGCGCGACTCGCCCAGCCGGTGCAGCAGGCGGCCCACGGTCTCGGCCACGGCGCCGCCGATGCCCACGTCCACCTCGTCGAAGACCAGGGTGGGCACCTCATCCAGTCCGGCGGTGGTCACCTGGATGGCCAGGCTCAGCCTCGAAAGCTCTCCGCCGGAGGCCACCCGGGCGAGGGGCGCCGGTGCCTGTCCCGGGTTGGTGGCGACCAGGAAGCCGACCCGGTCCAGGCCGCTGGCCGTCCCTTCCTCCCGTGGCAGGGGGGTCACCTCGATTTCGAAGCGTCCGCCCTCCATGGCCAGCTGCTGCATGCTCTCGGTGAGGTGCCGGGCGAGCGCCCGGGCGGCCTGCCGGCGGCTCTCGCTCAGCCTGGCGCAGGCGGCGAGGTAGGCCGCTTCGGCCGATGCCGCTTCCTGCTCCAGGGCAGCCAGTTCCTGGTCCGCGTTTTCCAGCCGTTCCAGCTCTTCTCGCAGTTTTTCCAGCAGCGCCGGCAGCGCCTCCGGTTCCACGCGGTGCTTGCGCGCCAGGTCGTGGATGCGGCCGAGCATCCCGTCCACCTCCGCCAGCCGGGCGGGGTCGGGCTCGATGCCGCCACTAAACTCGCGCACCAGCGCCACGGCCTCCTCCACCTGGATGCGGGCGCTCTCCAGCAGTTCCACCGCCGGCGCCAGCTCGGGCGCCGTTTCCGCCGCCAGCCGCTCGGCCTCCAGCGCGGCCCGGCCGAGGAGATCCTGCGCGGCGGGCTCCTCTTCGTGGAGCAGCGCCAGCAGCCGGCCGGTGGCGGCGAGCAGTTCCTCGGCGCCGGCCAGGCGGCGCTGCTCCCGCTCCAGTGCGTCCAGCTGCTCCGCGTCGGCCGCCAGCTGTTCCAGCTCCTGCAGCTGGAAGCGGAGGTAGTCGATGCGCTGGTCGCGTTCCCCGGCCTGTTGTCGCAGCGTTTCCAGCCGCCTGTCAGCGTGGCGCCACCCGGTGAAGTAGCCACGCACCTCCTCGACGAGGGCGGCGTGCCCGGCCCAGGCGTCGAGCAGCTCCCGCTGCACGGCCGGGCGCAGCAGCCGCTGGTGCTCGTGCTGGCCGTGGATCTCCACCAGCCGCTCGCCCAGTTCCCGGAGCAGCTGCTGGGGAACCGGTCGGCCGTTGATGAAAGCGCGGGAGCGGCCGTTGCGGGAGAGCACCCGGCGCAGGATGCACTCGTCGTCCGCGGCCAGGGCCTGTTCCTCGAGCCAGGCCCGCGCGGCAGGCTGGCGGGAGGGGTCGAAGACGGCGTTCACCTCGGCCTCGTCGCAGCCGGGACGGATCAGCGCCTTGTCGGCTTTGGCGCCCAGCGCCAGGGCGAGGGCGTCCACCAGGATCGACTTGCCGGCACCGGTCTCGCCGGTGAGCGCGGTCATGCCGTCGCCCAGATCGAGTGCCAGCTCCTCCACCACCACCAGGTTGCGCACCTGGAGATGTTGCAGCATCAGGGATGTCCTCCCCAGCCCAGTTTGGCGCGCAACAGGTCGAAGTGGTCGTGGTCCCGGGGGTGGAACAGGCGGATGGGTTGCGGATGCTTGCGCACCACCAGCTTCTCCCCGTCTTCCAGGCGCAGGCTGGTCTGGCCGTCGCAGGTGATGCGCACGTGCTTGTGGTCGGTGCGTCCGCTGGTGTCGACGACCACCTCGCTGTCGCCGTGGACGACGATGGGGCGGTTGCTCAGCCGGTGGGGGCAGATGGGCACCAGCACCATGGCGTCCAGGTCGGGCTGCAGCAGGGGACCGCCGCCGGAGAGGGCGTAGGCGGTGGAGCCGGTGGGCGTGGAGATGATGATGCCATCGGAGCGCTGGGAGTCGACGTAGTGGCCGTCCACCCAGGTTTCGAACTCGATCATGCGGGCGATGTTCCACTTGTGCAGCACCACGTCGTTCAGCGCCAGCCGACGGTGACGGTCGCCGATGCGGGCTTCCAGCAGGAAGCGGCGGTCCTCGATGTAATCTCCCTGCAGGATGGCGTCCAGTGCCGAGACCATCTGCTCCGGGGAGATGTCCACCAGGAAGCCGAGGCGGCCGAGGTTGACGCCCACCAGGGGAATGTCCTGGTCCACGAGCTCCCGGGCGGCACGCAGGAAGCTGCCGTCGCCGCCCACCACCACGGCCAGGTCGCACCGCTCTGCCAGCCGTTCCACGGGTATGCCCTGCTCCTCCAGCTCCAGCGCCACGGCGGCGCTGGGGGAGAGCAGCACCTCGAGGCCCCGCTCGATGAGGTGGACCCGCAGCGCGGCCAGGGTGGGCACCAGGGCGCTGTCCCCGGGCTTGGCGAAGAGCCCGATGCGCTGGAAGCGGGCATTGAAATCGGACACCGGGAAACCCATCTTATAAAGCATAAAATTGCGTACAAGATAACATCCGGCGTAAAAAAGAAAAGGGGCCTTCCGGTTCCCGTTTATAATTGGCGCGCCCGCCATGGGCCTGCGTATCTTCCCGGTTCAGACCATGAGTGCGAAACCCGAGCTCACAGATCGAGCGAGACATTTCCTCAAGGTGCTCATCGAGCGGTACATCCGCGACGGGCAGCCCGTGGGCTCGCGTACCCTGGCGAAGGACGCCGACCTGGACCTGAGCCCGGCCACCATCCGTAACGTGATGGCCGACCTGGAGGAAATGGGCCTGGTCACCTCTCCTCACACCTCGGCGGGAAGGGTGCCCACGGTGCTGGGTTACCGCTTCTTCGTCGATTCGCTCATCTCCATCCGCCCGCTGGACGAGGAGTACATCCACCGCCTGCGGGACCAGCTGGGCGGCGATGAGGCGCCCCAGCACCTGGTGGAGAGCGCCTCGCGCCTGCTTGCCGGCATCACCCACATGGCGGGGGTGGTGATGGTTCCGCGCCAGGAGCGGGTGTTGATCCGGGAGCTGCAGTTCATCCACCTCTCCAACACCCGTGTGCTGGCCATCCTGGTCACCAGCCAGGGCGAGGTGCTCAACCGCATCGTGGAGACCTCGCGGGTCTTCTCGCGCGCCGAACTGGAGCAGGCCAGCCGCTTCATCAACGAGCACTATGCCGGCCACGACCTGGAGACCATCAAGCAGCGCATCGTGCAGGAGATGACCCAGCACCGGCGGGACATGGACCGGCTCATGGAAGAGGCGCTCACCATCGCCGACCGGGCGCTGCAGGTGGAGCCGGGCGAGGACGACTTCGTGGTCACCGGCCAGACCAATCTCATGGATTTCGACGAGCTGGCCCAGCTGGACCGCATTAAGGAGCTGTTCGAGGCCTTCTCCGAGAAGCAGGAGATCCTGCACCTGCTGGAGCGCTGTTCCCAGGCCCAGGGAGTGCAGCTCTTCATCGGTGAGGAGTCGGGCTACGGTCCGCTCGAGAAGTGCAGCGTGGTCACCTCGCCCTACACGGTGGACGACCAGGTGGTGGGGGTGCTGGGCGTCATCGGCCCCACGCGCATGGCCTACGATCGGGTCATTCCCTTGGTGGACGTCACCGCCAGGTTGCTGGGAGCCGCCTTGAAATCGGGCTGAAAGCCCCCATCTGAGGGCCGGTCATCCCCTGGAACAACCGGGTTTCCCGGAGTGTCGGGAGAGAATTCCATTACTTGACAGAGGCTTGGAGAATGAACGAAGAACGGGAACAGTCTCGGGAGGAACAGGCGCAGGGCAGCGAAGAGACCTGCCTGGAGGAGCTCTCCGCGGAAGAGCTGGCCAAATTGCTGGAGGAGGCGCGCGCCAAGGCCGACGAGCACTGGGACAAGGTCGTTCGTGCACAGGCGGAAATGGACAACCTCAAGAAGCGCCACCAGCGCGAGCTGGAACAGGCGCACAAGTTCGGCCTGGAGAAGTTCGTGGCCGAACTGCTGGGCGTGTGGGACAGCCTGGAGCTGGGCTACCAGGCGGCGAAGGAGAACCACGACATCGACAAGCTGCTGGAAGGCACCGAGCTCACTCTGAAGATGCTGGCCGACGCCATGGGCAAGTTCGGGGTGGAGCAGATCGATCCCAAGGACGAACCCTTCGACCCGGAGAAGCACCAGGCCATGGGCATGGTGGAGCGGGAAGACCTGCCGCCCAACACCGTGGCCGAGGTGATCCAGAAGGGGTACAGCCTGAACGGGCGGCTGGTGCGCCCGGCGCTGGTGATGGTCTCCAAAGCCCCCGCCTGAGGCTTGAACTCCATCGAACAGCCCCCATCTGAGAGTGCAGAGCAGAATTTCAATCAGTTTCAACGAATTATAACGGAGAGAACCAATGGGCAAGATTATCGGCATCGACCTGGGTACCACCAACTCCTGTGTCGCGGTGATGGAGGGGGACAAGGCCAAGGTCATCGAGAACGCCGAGGGCGATCGCACCACCCCCTCGGTGGTGGCGTTCACGCCCGAGGGCGAGGTGCTGGTGGGCAAGGCGGCCAAGCGCCAGGCGGTGACCAACCCCCACAACACCCTGTTCGCCATCAAGCGCCTCATCGGCCGAAAATTCGACGATGAGGTGGTGCAGAAGGACATCGAGATGGTGCCCTACAAGATCGTCAAGGCGGACAACGGGGATGCCTGGGTGGAGGTGAACGGCAAGAAGATGGCGCCGCCCGAGATCTCCGCCAAGGTGCTGCAGAAGATGAAGAAGACCGCCGAGGACTATCTGGGCGAGCCGGTCACCGAGGCGGTGATTACCGTGCCGGCCTACTTCAACGACGCCCAGCGCCAGGCCACCAAGGATGCGGGCCGCATCGCCGGCCTGGAGGTGAAGCGCATCATCAACGAGCCCACGGCGGCGGCGCTGGCCTACGGACTGGACAAGTCGCCGGGGGACAAGAAGATCGCTGTCTACGACCTCGGCGGTGGTACCTTCGACATCTCCATCATCGAGATCGCCGAGGTGGAGGGCGAGCACCAGTTCGAGGTGCTCTCCACCAACGGGGACACCTTCCTCGGTGGTGAGGACTTCGACCTGCGCGTCATCGACTACCTGGTGGACGAGTTCCAGAAGGAGCAGGGCGTGGACCTGCGCAACGATCCCCTGGCCCTGCAGCGGCTGAAGGAGGCTGCCGAGAAGGCCAAGATCGAGCTCAGCTCGGCCCAGCAGACCGAGATCAATCTGCCCTACATCACGGCGGACGCCAGCGGGCCCAAGCACCTCAACGTGAAGCTCACCCGGGCCAAGCTGGAGTCGCTGGTGGAGGATCTCATCGAGCGCTCCATCGAGCCCTGCAAGGTGGCACTCAGGGACGCAGGCCTGTCGGCCTCCGACATCGATGACGTGATCCTGGTGGGCGGTCAGACCCGCATGCCCAAGGTGCAGGAGAAGGTCGAGGCGTTTTTCGGCAAGGCGCCGCGCAAGGACGTCAACCCCGATGAGGCAGTGGCCATCGGTGCCGCCATCCAGGGTGGCGTGCTGGCCGGTGAGGTGAAGGACGTGCTGCTGCTCGATGTCACCCCGCTGAGCCTGGGCATCGAGACCCTGGGTGGGGTGATGACCAAGCTCATCGAGAAGAACACCACCATCCCCACCACGGCGTCGCAGATCTTCTCCACGGCGGAGGACAACCAGTCGGCGGTGACGGTGCACGTGCTCCAGGGTGAGCGCGAGATGGCCTCGGCCAACAAGTCGCTGGGACGCTTCGATCTCACCGACATCCCGCCGGCGCCGCGCGGCGTGCCGCAGATCGAGGTGACCTTCGACATCGACGCCAACGGCATCCTGCACGTCTCGGCGAAGGACAAGGCCACCGGCAAGGAGCAGTCGATTCGCATCACCGCCTCCTCCGGTCTCACCGAGGAGGAGATCGAGCGGATGAAGAAGGACGCCGAGATGCACGCCGAGGAGGACCGCAAGTTCCACGAGCTGGTGGAGGCGCGCAACCAGGCCGACGCCCTGCTGCACGCCACCCGCAAGTCCCTGGAGGAACTGGGTGACAAGGTGGACGGTGCCGAGCGGGCCAACATCGAGAGCCTGATGAAGGAGCTCGAGGAGGCCATCAAGGGCGACAACAAGGAGGTCATCGAGACCAAGAGCAAGGCGCTGGCCGAAGCCTCCGGCAAGCTGGCCGAGAAGATGTACCAGGGCCAGGAGTCGGAGGGCGCCCAGGCCGCCGGCGGCGCGGGCGCGGCCGGGGCCGGCGGGGCCTCCGCGGCATCGGACGAGGATGTGGTGGACGCCGAGTTCGAGGAGGTGGACGACGACAAGAAGTAATCGTCGCATCCGCCTGAAATCCGGATCCGGGGGCAGCGTCAGGCTGCTCCCGGCTTTTTGCGTGTAGAGATTCACCCGCAAGTCGAGAGCAGAACATGTCCAAGCGTGACTACTATGAGGTCCTGGGCGTCAGCCGCACCGCCACCGCGGTGGAGATCAAGAAGGCCTACCGCCGCCTGGCGATGAAATACCACCCCGACCGCAACGAGGGGGACGCCGAGGCCGAGGCCCGCTTCAAGGAGGTGAAGGAGGCCTACGAGGTGCTCAGCGACGACCAGAAGCGGGCCGCCTACGACCAGTTTGGTCACGCTGGGGTGGGTGGCGGTGCCGGTGCCGGACCCGGAGCGGGGGGAGGCGGTTTCGGGGCCAGCTTCAGCGATATCTTCGGCGATGTCTTCGGCGACATCTTCGGTGGTGGCGGACGCGGCACCCATCGCGCCTACCGCGGCTCCGACATGCAGTACAACTTGGAGATCTCCCTCGAGGAGGCGGTGAAGGGCACCACCGTCAAGATCCGGGTCCCCTCCCAGTCGGTGTGCGAGGTCTGCGGCGGCAGCGGCGCCAAGCCGGGCACCTCCCCCCATACCTGTCCCACCTGTGGCGGCGTGGGCCAGGTGCGCATGCAGCAGGGCTTCTTCATCGCCCAGCAGACCTGTCCCACCTGCCATGGCCAGGGCACCGTGGTGGACGACCCCTGTCCCGCCTGCCGCGGCCACGGCCGGGTGCGCGATCACAAGACCCTCTCGGTGAAGGTGCCGCCGGGGGTGGACACGGGCGACCGCATCCGTCTCGCCGGCGAGGGCGAGATGGGCGAGAAGGGAGGGCCGCCCGGCGACCTCTACGTGCAGATCCGGGTGAAAGAGCATCCCATCTTCACCCGCGAGGACGCCAACCTGCGCTGCGAGATGCCCATTCCCATCACCACCGCGGCCCTGGGCGGAGAGCTGGAGGTGCCCACCCTCGAGGGCAAGGTGAAGCTCAAGATCCCTGCCGGCACCCAGACCGGCAAGGTGTTCCGCATTCGTGGCAAGGGGGTGCAGCCGGTGCGTGGCGGCCCCGTGGGCGATCTCCTCTGCCAGGTGGTGGTGGAGACCCCGGTGAACCTCAACGAGGAGCAGAAGGAGCTCTTTCGCAAGCTGGAGGAGTCGCTGGGCAAGGGGGGCAGCAAGCACAGCCCCAACAGCAGCTCCTGGCTGGACGGGGTGAAGAGCTTCTTCAAGGAGATGGGGTTCTAGGGCGCGCTCCGCCGCAGATGTTCGGCCCGGGGACAGGCCTCCTACAGGTAGGAGCGGCGCCCCCGCCGCGAATGGACACGATTTCGACCAACTCGAACCAAGCAGGAAAACGACATGATCCGAGTAGCCGTCACCGGCGCCGCCGGCCGCATGGGCAAGGCCCTGGTACGGGCCGTCACCGAAACCGAGGGCCTCGAGCTCACCGTGGCCACCGAGCATCCCGATTCCAGTCTCATCGGCGCCGACGCCGGTGAAGTGGCGGGGGTCGGCAAGCTGGGCGTGGCACTGGAGTCCGACCTGGAGGCGGCCGCCGACCGCTTCGACACCCTCATCGACTTCACCCGTCCCGAGCCGGCGCTGGCCCACCTGGAGGTGTGCCGCCGCCACGGCAGGAAGATGGTCATCGGCACCACCGGTTTTGACGACGCCGGCAAGGCGGCCATCCGCGAGGCGGGTGAAGAGATCGCCATCGTCTTCGCCCCCAACATGAGCGTGGGGGTGAACCTCTGCTTTAAGCTGCTCGACATCGCCGCCCGGGTGATGGGCGAGGAGTCGGACATCGAGATCATCGAGGCCCACCACCGTCACAAGGTGGACGCCCCCTCGGGTACCGCCATCCGCATGGGCGAGGTGGTGGCCGAGGCGCTGGGGCGTAACCTGGAGGAGGTGGCGGTCTACGGTCGCCACGGCATCATCGGCGAGCGCAAGCGCGAGACCATCGGCTTCGAGACCATCCGCGCCGGCGACGTGGTGGGTGAGCACACCGTCTGGTTCGCCGCCGAGGGGGAACGGGTGGAGATCGCGGTGAAGTCCTCCAGCCGCATGACCTATGCCAACGGCTCGGCGCGGGCAGTGCTCTGGCTGCAGGAGAAGGGGAAGGGCGTCTACGACATGCAGGACGTGCTGGGCCTGCGTTGAGGGCGCTCTGCTATCATGAAAACTTCTTCCTGAACCACTGGAGACCGGCTTGCGCCGTCGTCCGAAAACCGTCCCCCGCGGAGGAGGGTCTGCGTGAACGCACTGCTGTGGCTGCTGCTCCCCGTGGCCGCCGCCTCCGGCTGGTGGCTGGCGCGCCGCCTGCCCGCCAGGCGGGATGGCAGAAGCATCCACACCACGCCCGCCTATTTCCGCGGCCTCAACTACCTCCTCAACGAGGAGCCGGATAAGGCCATCGACGTCTTCGTCCAGCTCCTGGAGGTGGACAGCGAGACCGTGGAGACTCACCTGGCGCTGGGCAGCCTGTTCCGCCGGCGGGGCGAGGTGGAACGCGCCATCCGGATCCACCAGAACCTCATCGCCCGTCCCGCCCTGGACGAGGAGCACCGGGCCAGCGCCCTGCTGGAGCTGGGCAAGGACTACATGCGTGCGGGGCTCTATGACCGGGCCGAGAACCTCTTTCTCGAGCTGAAGGAGATGAAGCAGCACGTGCGCAAGGCGCTGGAAAACCTGCTCGTCATCTACCAGCAGGAGAAGGACTGGCAGGCCTGCCTCGATGTGTCGGAAGAACTGCAGCCGCTGGTGAGGGAACCGTTGGGGCTGGCCCGGGCCCACTACTACTGTGAGCTGGCCGAGGAGGCGCTGGCCCGGGGCGACAACCGCGAGGCCGAGAGCCTGCTGGAGCGGGCGGTGGTAGCCGATCCCCAGAGCATCCGCCCGCGGCATCTGCAGGCGCGCATGGCGCGGGAGCGGGGCGATTGCCAGAACGCCATCTCCCAGCTGCGCCGGATCGCCGAGCGCAACCCCGACTACATCTCCGAGATCCTGCCCGACCTGCACAAGTGCCACGCCATGCGGGGCGACCTGGCGGGCCTGCGCGAATACCTGGAGAATTTCCTCAACGATCGCTTCGACATCGACGTGGTGCTGGCCCTGGTCGATCTGCTGAAGCAGATGGAGGGCGAGGGGGCAGCGCGTCGCTTCCTCACCGCCCAGATGGAGAGCCACCCCACCATCCGTGGTCTGCTGCGGCTCATGGAACTCAACGCCACCTTGCCCGACGCCAGTGCCGGCCGCATCCTGGTCGGCCTCAAGGACCACATGGGGCGCCTGCTGGCCGAGCGTCCCGCCTACCAGTGCACCCACTGCGGCTACGCCGCCAGCACCCTCCATTGGCAGTGCCCCAGCTGCCGCCACTGGAGCACCCTGCGCCGAAAGCACGAACCCGAGGAGAAACGCCTATGAACCCGAGCCCCGTCATCGTGGCGCTGGATTTTCCCGACCAGGCCGGCGCCCTGGCGCTGGTGGAACGCCTCGACCCCTCCCTCTGCCGCCTCAAGGTGGGCAAGGAACTCTTCACCCGCGCCGGCCCCCCGGTGGTGGAGGTGCTGGTCAAGCGGGGCTTCGAGGTCTTCCTCGACCTCAAGTTCCACGACATCCCCAACACGGTGGCGGCGGCCTGCGACGCGGCGGCGGACCTGGGGGTGTGGATGATGAACCTCCACGCCTCCGGTGGCCGCAGGATGATGGAGGCCGCCCGCGAGCGGCTGGAGGCTCGCTCCCACCGTCCTCTGCTCATCGCCGTCACCATCCTCACCAGCCTGGGAGAGGCGGACCTGGCCGAGGTGGGCTTCCGGGGTACGCCGGCGGAGAACGTGCGGCGGCTTGCCGCCCTGGCCGCCGACTCCGGTCTCGACGGGGTGGTCTGCTCGCCGCTGGAGGCGGCCGAGCTGCGCGCCGAGCGGGGCGAGGAGTTCCTCCTGGTCACCCCGGGCGTGCGCCCGGCAAGCGCCGCGCTGGACGACCAGAAGCGGGTGATGACGCCCGCCGACGCCCTGGCCGCCGGTGCCAGCCACCTGGTGATCGGGCGACCGGTGACCGCTGCCGAAGATCCCGTAGCGGCGCTGCAGGCGATCCTCGAATCTATAGTAAATTCTTGAAATAGTTCATAACCTATTGATTAAAAAATATTTTTATGACGCACCGGTAGGTGCGGCGCTCCCGCCGCGAACCTGACCCGGACCCGGGTGCCTGCATCCCGCCCCGTGCGGATCCGATTGGACAACCGGGGCGGTTCGCACCCGGCCTTTCCACCCATCGGGAAAGCCGCAAAAATTTACTGACGCCATAAATAGAAGTTAGCGGCGGAATAACCGGCCTTCTGGTAGTTTTATCGCACCCAGATTTCCACCCCATTTGCAGGAGAAAGCCACATGATCAATCCCGTTGGTTCCGATGAGCTGCATCCCCTGTTTGTCTACGACGTGGACGAGCACGAAGCGCTGATGCACGAGGCAGAGAGCCTGCCCTCCGTGGTCATTACCTCCCAGGCGGCGGGCAACGCCGTGATGCTGGGCGGTGGCTATTTCTCGCCCCTCAAGGGCTTCATGAACGTGGCCGACGCCATGGGCGCCGCCGAGAAGATGATCCTCACCGACGGCTCCTTCTTCCCCGTGCCCGTGCTCTGCCTGATCGACGACGAGCAGCTCGCCTCCATTGGCGACGCCAAGCGCATCGCCCTTCGGGATCCCAACGTGGAAGGCAACCCGGTCCTCGCGGTGATGGACGTCGAGAATATCGAGAAGGTCACCGAGGAGCAGATGGCCACCATGCGCGACAAGGTGTACCGCACCGACGACATGGAACACCCGGGCGTCGCCACCTGGATGAGCCAGGGACGCAATGCCCTCTCCGGCCCCATCAAGGTGCTCAACTTTTCCTACTTCATTACCGATTTCCCCGATACCTTCCGCACCGCGGTGGAGATTCGCAACGAGATCAAGGAGCGTGGCTGGAAGAAGGTGGTGGCCTTCCAGACCCGCAACCCCATGCACCGCGCCCATGAGGAGCTGTGCCATATGGCCATGGAGCGCCTGGGCTGTGACGGCCTGGTGATCCACATGCTGCTGGGCAAGCTCAAGCCGGGCGACATTCCCGCGCCCGTGCGTGACGCTGCCATCCGCAAGATGGTGGAACTCTACTTCCCGCCCAACAGTGTGATGATCACTGGCTACGGCTTCGACATGCTCTACGCAGGTCCCCGCGAGGCGGTGCTGCATGCCTACTTCCGCCAGAACATGGGCGCCGACTACTTCATTGTGGGCCGCGACCACGCCGGCGTGGGCGACTACTACGGCGCTTTTGACGCCCAGACCATCTTCGACGAGGAGGTGCCCGAAGGTGCGCTCCAGATCGAGATCTTCAAGGCCGACCACACCGCCTACTCCAAGAAGCTGGGCAAAGTGGTGATGATGCGCGAGGCGCCCGACCATACCAAGGAGGACTTCGTGCTGCTCTCCGGGACCAAGGTGCGCGAGATGCTGGGCCGCGGTGAAGCGCCCCCGCCCGAGTTCTCCCGTCCCGAGGTGGCCAAGATCCTCATGGACTATTACCAGTCGCTCAACAAGTAAGCGCTCGTCGAGCTGCTAGAATCGAAGCCCGCCGCCTGGCGGGCTTTTTCGTATTCCAATGAAGAAACCGTATCGAATCCTCGAAACCGAACCGCTCTGGCAGGGGTTCCTGAAGCTGAAACGCTACCGCCTGGAGCACGAGTGCTTCGCCGGCGGCTGGTGTCCGGAACTGGTGCGCGAGCGGGTGGAGGGCAACCACGCCGTCTCGGTGTTGCTCTACGATCCCGCGCGCGACCAGGTGGTGCTCATCGAGCAGTTCCGCATCGGCGCCCTGGGCCACCAGGAGCCGCCCTGGCTGCTGGAGACGGTGGGCGGCTACTGCGAGGAGGGGGAGGAGCTGGAGGCGGTGGCCATCCGCGAGACCCGCGAGGAGACGGGATGCGAGGTGCAGGCCCTTCACTTCATCGGAACCTTCTTCACCACGCCCGGCTGGTGCGGCGAGCGCATCACTCTCTACTGCGGCATCGTGGACAGCAGCGGTGCCGAGGGGATCCACGGCCTGGACGAGGAGGGCGAGGACATCCGGGTGGTGGTGATGTCCGCTGACGAGGCCCTCGGCGAGCTCTTCCGCCGCGCCAATTCCACCTCCATCGTGGTGGGGCTGCAGTGGTTCGCAGCGAACCGTGATCGCCTTCGGGAAGGGGGAAGAGACAGGCGCTGACCGGGCTGCTATACTTCATATGAAGTTATTGATGATTTCATGTGGAGCGTGGCATGTCTTCCGGGGTTGCCGAAGCGCGTCTTTTCCATCCCACGGGGTCCGGAGTGGAGAGAAGGACGGAGCTTTCCGGCCTGCTCCACTCCCTCGGTGTGAAGCCGGCCCGGGACGGGGCGGTGGCCGACGCCATTCGCCAGGGGTTTCCCGTCACCGCCGTGGATCGGCTGGCGAAGGAGCTGGAGATCCCCCTGCAACGGCTCCTGCGCATCATCGCGTTGCCATCCGCCACCCTGGCTCGGCGGCGGGCGAAAAAGCGCCTTTCTCCCCAGGAGAGCGACCGCCTGTACCGGGTGGTGGCCGCCTGGGCGGCTGCACTGCGCCTGTTCGAGGGAGATGCCGCCGCCGCGCGCCGCTGGCTGAACGAGCCGGCGCGGGCGCTGGGCGGCCGCACGCCCCTGGAGAACCTGGACACCGAGGCGGGCGCCGATGAGGTGCGCGACCTCATCGGCCGGCTGGAGCACGGCGTCGTCACCTGATGCGGCTCTTCCGCCTGGTCAAGGAGCGGTACGCCGCCGATCCCCTCGATCCCCAGGGCGCGCGCCGCTACGGTGGTCGCTGGAACAGCAGGGGAAGGGGGGTGGTCTACGCCTCCGATTCCATCGCGCTGGCCGCGCTGGAGAAACTGGTGCACCTGCATCGACCGGAGGTGCTGGAAGGCTTTGTACTCTGCTCCTTCGAACTGGATGAGGCGCAGGTGATGCGGCTGGCGCCGGATGGATTGCCCCGCGACTGGCGGACCGACCCGGTCCCGCGTTCCACCCAGCGCATCGGCGACGAGTGGCTGCAGCGGGGAGCGTCCCTGGCGCTGGCGGTGCCCAGCACCCTGGTGCCGCAGCAGTCCAATTTTCTCGTCAACCCGGAACATCCCGGTTTCGAGGCGCTGAAGGCTTCGGTGACCATGGAGCCTTTTCGCTTTGATCCCAGGCTTCAGGGTTGAGTGCACCACACCATTCGACGGTGGGGAATGCCGGCATCGTCGAACACCGGCCCCTCGGCGACGAAACCCTGCCGTTCGTAGAAGGGCAGGGCGCCCAGCTGGGCGTTGAGCACCAGTCGATCCAGGCCCCGTCTGCGGCCCTCCTCCAGGAGCCCGAGCAGCAACGCGGTGCCCACGCCCCGGCCCCGCCACGGCTCGAGCACCGCCATGCGGCCGATGTGCCCATCGGGCAACAGCCGGCCCGTGCCGACGGGATTGCCCTGTTCGTCCTCGGCCAGCAGGTGGAAGGCCTGCTCGTCCAGCCCGTCCCATTCCAGTTCCAGCGGCACGCCCTGTTCCTCGACGAAAACGGTCTCGCGTACCCGGCGCAGGGCTTCCCGGTCCTCGGGCCAGAGGGCCGTGCGCAGGTGGAAGGATTCAGCCATCTTCCAGCTCCAGCTGGCCGAGGTTGACCAGTTCGGCAAGGAGAGCGAGGGCCTCCTGTTCCTTGGCCGGCAGGTCGTCTGCAGCCAGG
>JALWGP010000010.1 GCA_027038775.1 Sedimenticola sp.
ACGCAAGGCCATGGCCCGCAAGACCGGCGCCCGCGGGCTTCGCACCATCCTGGAGCACGTGCTGCTGGATATCATGTACGACCTGCCCTCCATGGAGAACGTGAGCAAGGTGGTGATCGACGAGTCTGTGATCGAGGGCGAGAACGAGCCCTACATCCTCTACGACGGCGACGCCGCCGAGAGCCGAACGCGAGCGGCCTCCGAAGAGTGATTCCCAGCAGAGCCGGTCATCCGACCGGCTTTTTTGCCTCCAGGGATGCCGGAGGCGATGCGCTGGAACCCTGGTGTAGGAGGGCCGAACCGGCGAGGTTTGCGGCGGGGCACCGCTCCCACGGGGATGGGATTGTCGGAACGCCGGCAGCAACCGCGGGGTAATCAAGGAAATTCTTGAATTCCTGCCTGGCAGGCACCATGTGGCAGCCAGAACACCCTTCCAGGTGAAGGAACATCCAGTTTTCAGGCGGTCTCATAGAGAAGAGACGCCGTTTTTCGAGAGGTAGTTTTTCATGGGTCAAGAAGAGAGATCCACCCAGTTGCCCCAGGTCAGCAGCCTGGTTCCCGTGCTTCCCCTGCGAGACGTGGTGGTCTATCCCCACATGGTGATCCCCCTGTTCGTGGGCCGGGACAAGTCCATCAAGGCCCTGGAGGCCACCATGCAGGACAACAAGCAGATCCTGCTGGTGGCGCAGAAGAGCCCCGAGGTGGACGATCCCACCCCCGAGGACGTCTACCAGGTGGGCACCATGGCCAGCATCCTGCAGCTGCTCAAGCTGCCCGACGGCACCGTGAAGGTACTGGTGGAGGGGAGCCGCCGCTGCCGCATCGAGTCCATGAGCGAGACCGACGGCTACTACGTGGCCGAGATCACCCGCATCGAGGATGAGATCGATGTACCCGAGCGGGAGATGGAGGTGCTCATGCGCACCGCCACCAGCCTGTTCGACCAGTACGTGAAGCTGAACAAGAAGGTGCCGCCCGAGGTGCTCACCTCCCTGGCCAGCATCGACGAGCCGGCACGCCTGGCCGACACCATGGCGGCCCACATGTCCCTCAAGCTGGACGAGAAGCAGCAGGTGCTGGAGATGGCCAACGTGCGCGAGCGCCTGGAGCACATCATGGGGCTGATGGAGGCGGAGAGCGACATCCTGCAGATGGAGAAGCGCATTCGCGGCCGCGTCAAGAAGCAGATGGAGAAGAACCAGCGCGAGTACTACCTGAATGAGCAGATGAAGGCCATTCAGAAGGAGCTCGGCGAGCTGGAGGATGTGCCCAACGAGTTCGAGGAGCTGGCCGAGAAGATCGCCAAGGCGGGCATGAGCAAGGAGGCGCGGGAGAAGGCCGAGGCGGAGCTGAACAAGCTCAAGCTGATGTCGCCCATGTCGGCCGAGGCCACGGTGGTGCGCAACTACATCGACGCCCTGCTCAGCGTGCCCTGGAAGAAGCGTACCCGCATCCGCAACGACATCGCCAAGGCCGAGGAGGTGCTCGAGGCCGACCACTACGGCCTGGAGAAGGTGAAGGAGCGCATCCTCGAGTACCTGGCGGTGCAGCAGCGGGTGCGCAAGCTCAAGGGCCCCATCCTCTGCCTGGTGGGACCGCCCGGCGTGGGCAAGACCTCGCTGGGGCAGTCCATCGCCCGCGCCACCAACCGCAAGTTCGTGCGCATGGCCCTGGGCGGGGTGCGCGACGAGGCCGAGATCCGCGGTCACCGGCGCACCTACATCGGCGCCATGCCCGGCAAGATCATCCAGAATCTCTCCAAGGTGGGTGTGCGCAACCCGCTCTTCCTGCTCGACGAGATCGACAAGATGGCCATGGACTTCCGCGGCGATCCCGCCTCGGCGCTGCTGGAGGTGCTGGACCCCGAGCAGAACCACACCTTCCAGGACCA
>JALWGP010000011.1 GCA_027038775.1 Sedimenticola sp.
CCATGAGATGAGTGTAGAGGGTCACCGGCTCGTCGCCGGCGGGCAGGTCGTAGAAGGTGGACATGGGCGCCTCCACCTCGTAGCCCACGCCGTTCACCTCCAGCAGCAGGAAGGGCGGCTGGCGCTGGATCACCCGGCCCCGCAACAGGCCGATCATGCCGACCCCCGCAGGCGGGCGACGGTCACCGAGGTGTGGGCGTGGCAGAGGGCCACGGCCAGGGCATCCGACTCGTCCAGCCCCATCTTCCGCCGCAGGCCCAGCAGCACCCGGATCATGTGCCGCACCTGTTCCTTTTCGGCGCCGCCGGTGCCCACCAGCGCCTGCTTCACCGCTCTCGGTGAGTACTCGAACACCGGCCGCCCGGCCACCACCGCGGCGCTGATGGCCGCGCCCCGCGCCTGTCCCAGCTTGAGGGCCGAGGCGGCGTTGCTGGCCATGAAGACCTGCTCCACCGCCACCTCGTCGGGCCCATAGTCGCTCACCACCGCCTGGATGCCGGTGTAGATCTCGCCCAGGCGGGCGGGAAAATCCTTCGATCCCGTGCGGATGCAGCCGGAGTGGAGGTGGCGGCTGTGGCGGCCGTCGCTCTCGATGACGCCGTAGCCGGTGACGCGGGAACCGGGATCGATGCCGAGGATGATCTAGCCTGGAGCTGCTCCATCACTTCGTCGGAGATCTCGGCGTTGGAATAGACCTCCTGCACGTCGTCCAGGTCCTCCAGCGCGTCGATGAGCTTCATCAGCTTCTCCGCCGTCTCCTGGTCCAGCTCCGCCTTGGTGGTGGCGTCGTAGGTGACCTCGGCGTTCACCGGCTCCAGGCCGGCGTCGAGCATGGCCTGCTTCACCGCCTGGAAGGTCTCGGGCGTGGTGAAGACATCGATGCTGCCGTCGTCGTTGGTCTCCACGTCGTCGGCGCCCGCCTCCAGCGCAGCCTCCATCACGGCATCCTCGTCTGCGCCGGGAGCGAAGCTGATGATCCCCTTCTTCACGAAGAGGTAGGCCACCGAGCCGTCGGTACCCAGGTTGCCGCCGTGCTTGGTGAAGGCGTGGCGCACCTCGGAGGCGGTTCGGTTGCGGTTGTCGGTCATGCAGTCCACCATGATGGCGGTGCCGCCGGGGCCGTAGCCTTCGTAGCGGATCTCGTCGTAGTTCTCGCCCTCCATGCCGCCGGCCCCGCGCTTGATGGCCCGCTCGATGGTGTCCGCGGGCATATTGGCGCTCTTGGCCTTGTCCACGGCCAGGCGCAGCCGGGGGTTGGCGTCGATATCGCCACCACCCTCCTTCGCCGCCACCGTCACCTCACGGATCAGCTTGGACCAGAGCTTGCCCCGCTTCTTGTCGTTGGCCGCCTTCTTGTGCTTGATGTTGGCCCACTTGCTGTGACCTGCCATTGCCAGACCTCGATCGATGGTGAAACATGGTTGTAAGGATTCCGGAATTCTACCACGGCGCCGCCACTTTTCCCGGCGCCGGGCAGCCGCAGGCATTGCGCCGCGGGCGAGTTCGTGCCAGCATTGCCGCCCTTCGGAAATTCCCGTGAAATCCGGCAGATACCATGAGCGAGAAAGAGCATCCCGTACCCACGGAAATCAACCTGCACCGCAAGTCGCGGCTGCTGGAGGTCAGCTTCTCCGACGGCAGTCGGTTCCGCTTCCCCTGTGAGTTCCTGCGCGTCCACTCGCGCGCCGCCGAGGAGGTGACCCGTGACAAACCGGTGGTGGGCAAGGAGAACGTCAACATCGACCGCATCGAGCCCCAGGGCAACTACGCCATCCGCATCGTCTTCGACGACGGCCACGACACCACCGCCTTCTCCTGGGAGACCCTCTACGACCTGGGCCTCAACCAGGAGAAGTACTGGCAGGAGTACCTGGAGAAGGTGA
>JALWGP010000012.1 GCA_027038775.1 Sedimenticola sp.
GGTGGGGCGGGCGTGAGGGGATAGATGGCGATGACCTCATTGGTCTGGTGAGCGCTGTGCGCCGCTGCCTGGTTGCCGTCGATGGTTGCCTTGCTGCTCATGCCGCTCCTCGTGGTTACCTAAAGGCATTCAGCAGGAAGATAGCACCAAAGCGGCACAGAAGACTTGTCGAAAATCAGATCAGAGCGTCCGGAGGCTTGACGGACTCGGGAGTCGTTCCGATGGATCGGCCCAAGCCGGTCGGTTTTCTGGAGGTCAGCGCCGTTGCTGGCGCAGGTAGTTGGAACGGCTCCTCGGCTTCGGGCGTGGCCTGGCGTCGGGGAAGATCAGCGGCGCCAGCTCCTCCAACGCACGCTGGTAGACCCTGCGCTTGAAGTAGATGACGTCACGCACCGGCTGCCAGTACTTGACCCATCGCCAGTCGTCGAACTCGGGTTTTTCGCAGCGGTCGAGGCAGAAGTCGCTCTCGGAACACTTCACCCGCAGCAGGAACCAGCGCTGCTTCTGGCCGATGCAGATGGGCTGGGCGTTGCGGCGGATGAACTTCTTGGGCAGGCGGTAGCGGAGCCAGTTGCGGGTGCTGCCGAGGAGCTCCACCTGGTGGGGCTTGAGGCCCACCTCCTCCTCGAGCTCGCGGTACATCGCCTCTTCCGGCGTCTCCCCCTCCTGGATGCCCCCCTGGGGAAACTGCCAGGCATCCTGGCCGATGCGGCGCCCCCAGAAGAGGCGGTTTTCGTCATTGACCAGAATGATGCCCACGTTGGGCCTGAATCCATCCCTGTCGATCACGGGATTGTTCTCGTTCTATATCTTTAATTGGCTTCATTTTTTCACAGAGTGCGCTACCACCGCAAGCAAGGCATTTTTGCTATAGTGCCCCTGTTTTTTCCCTGCAGGAGGCGCTGTCGTGGCACTGGCGCTCTTCGATCTCGACAACACGTTGCTGGCGGGCGATTCCGACTATCTCTGGGGCGTCTTCCTCTCGGAGAAGGGCGTGGTGGACCGCGACACCTACGAGCGGGAGAACGAACGCTTCTACGAGGAGTACAAGGAGGGGCGCCTGGACATCATGGAGTTCCTCACCTTCTCCCTGCGTCCCCTGGCCGAGAACGATCCTGCGCAGCTCCACGCCTGGCGCGAGGAGTTCCTTCGCGAGAAGATCGACCCCATCATCACCGAGGACGCGCACCTGCTGGTGGAGATGCACCGCAAGCGCGGCGACACCCTGGCAGTGATCACCGCCACCAACGCCTTCGTCACCGCCCCCATCGTGGAACGGTTCGGCGTGCCCAACCTCATCGCCACCGAGCCCGAGATGGTGGAGGGTCGCTATACCGGCCGCGTGCGCGGCATCCCCTGCTTCCGCGAGGGCAAGGTGAAGCGGCTCAAGGCGTGGCTGGCCGGCCGCGACGAATCCCTGGAGAACGCCTGGTTCTACAGCGACTCCCACAACGACCTGCCGCTGCTGGAGCTGGTGAGCCACCCCATGCCGGTGGATCCCGACCCGGCGCTGGAGACGGTCGCCGCCGAGAAGGGATGGCCGGTGCTCTACCTGCACAAAGACGCACCACCGCCTTGACGGGACGTTGAAAAACCGCATTTTTCAACACCCTGTCCGCGCCCGGCTGCCCCTGCTGGGCCTTTTCCTCGCCACGGCGCTGGCGGCACTGGCCCTGTCGCTGGCTACGGGCAGCGTCTCCATCCCCTTCCCCGAGCTGTGGCGGCTGCTGTGGCACGACGACGGCAGCGTCCACGCCCGCATCCTCCACGAGCTGCGCCTGCCGCGCGCCCTCTCCGCCTTCTCCATCGGCGCCCTGCTGGGCACCGCCGGCGTGCTCATGCAGGTGCTGCTGCGCAACCCCCTGGCCGATCCCTATGTCCTGGGCGTCTCCGGCGGCGCGGCGGCGGCCGTGCTGGGCGCCATGCTCGCCGGCCTGCCCCTGGCCTGGCACACGCCCATCGCCTTCGCCGGCGCCCTGGCCAGCATCCTGCTGCTCTTCGCCTTGGCCCACCGCGGCAGCTGGAACGCTGCCCGGCTGCTGCTCACCGGTATCGTGCTGGCTGCCGGCTGGTCGGCCCTCATCGGTTTCATCCTCAGCCTGGCGCCCGGCAGGCAGCTGCCCGGCATGCTCTTCTGGCTCATGGGGGATCTCTCCGACGTGCTCGACCCGCTGCTGCCCGGTGTGGTGCTGGCGGCGAGCCTGGCCTTCGCCCTGGCGCTGGCGCCCGCGCTCAACCTGGCCACCCGCGGCACCCTGCGCGCCCACGCCCTGGGCGTGGAGATGCGTACCCTGCGCATCCGCATCTACCTGCTCGCCTCCCTGCTCACCGCCACCGCGGTGAGCCTGGCCGGCGCCATCGGTTTCGTCGGCCTGGTGGCACCACACATGGTGCGGCTGATGGCGGGCAGTGACCATCGCCTGCTGCTGCCCGCCACCGCCCTGGCCGGCGGCACCCTGCTGTTGCTGGCCGATACTGCCGCCCGCACCCTGGTCGCCCCCATGCAACTGCCGGTGGGGGTGCTCACCGCCCTCCTCGGCGTGCCCCTCTTTCTCTACCTGCTCAACCGTGGCCGGGGAGGCGAGCCGTGAGCGCGGCCCTGCTGGAGCTGGAGAAGGTGGACCTGGCCCGCGGCGGGCGCCTGCTCTGCCGGGAGCTCACGCTCACCGTGGAGGCCGGCGAGTGCTGGGGCGTCCTGGGGCCCAACGGCGCCGGCAAGAGCACCCTGCTGCAGACGATGGCCGGCCTGGAGAAGCCCGCAGGTGGCCTCCTGCGCTACCGGGGCCGCCCCCTGGGACAATGGAAACGAAGAGAGCTGGCCCGGGAGCTGGGCATGCTGTTCCAGCTCGACGAGGGCGGCTTCACCACCACCCTCTTCGAAACGGTGCTCACCGGGCGCCATCCCCACTTGGGCACTTTCGGCTGGGAGACGGCCGCCGACCTGGAGATCGCCTGGCGGGCGGTGTGCGACCTGGGGTTGGAGGCACTGGCCCGGCGCGATCCCGCCACCCTCTCCGGCGGTGAGCGCCAGCGCATGGAGATCGCCGTGCTCCTCGCCCAGCAGCCGCGGCTGGCGCTGCTCGACGAGCCCGCCAACCATCTCGATCCCGGCCACCAGGTGGCCATCCTGGAGCTGCTGCGCAGGCGCTTTTCCAGGCCCGGCCACGCACAGGTGATGGTGCTCCACGACATCAACCTGGCGCTGGCCTCCTGCCATCGGCTGCTGCTGCTCAGGGGCGACGGCCACTGGCGCGCGGGCAGCGTGGAGGAGATGGGCACGCCCGAACAGCTCTCCTGGCTCTACGGCTGCCCGGTGCGCCCCTGCGCTGAATTGGAGGACAGGTGCCTCAGCTTTCTCTGACTGCAGGAGGCCCGCCCCCGGGCCGAACCCTGAATCATTCGCAGCGGGGGCGCCGCTCCTGCCTGGCGCAACGGATGTTCACGAGTCGTTCAGGAGATCACCGGCGGCATCGCGCATGCGCTGGCACATGGTGCGGGAATCGGGGTTCTCCACTGCGTCGACGATGGCGTTGACCACCTCGCCGAACTCCTCGGGAGTGAGCACGCTCATGATGCGGGCCAGCAGGGCGGGATCCACCTGGGCGTAAACGGTCTCGCCACCGGAAAGATTGAGCACCACGCCTGCCGTGTGGTAGTCCCCCTCCTCCGCCTCGGCGTCGTGCAGCTGCTGGTTCAGCTCCAGCAGTTCGTCGTAGAGGGTCTCGATGCGTTCCACCTGCTCGTCGGAGAGCGTCTCGGGCAGGCGCACCTCCCAGGTCCCGCCATCCTCGGTCACCTCGGGTTCCAGGGACTCGCGCTGCAGGAAATCGACGAAGCGCTCGCAGGGGGTGGCGTGAAAGAAAACATACTCCAGCATGACGGTTGATTTTCCCGTGGTCGACAACATCTCCGAGATTAGCAGAATCCTTGTTCTGCTTGATCCCGGTCAAAGGAAAAGAAGGGGTGAAAAGCCATAATTTTCAGAGAATCAGTATATGACGATATGCTGATGGCCGGGATGTCTCCCGATTCACCTGGAAAAGATGGAGGACAGTGATATGAAGGCAGTCAATAAGGTACTTGCTGGCGCTGTTCTGGCTGGTGGTGTGTTGATGGCCAGTGCCGCAAACGCGTTCTGGGGCCCCTGGGACTGGTTCGACGACGATGACTGGTGGGACGACTATCCGCCGCCCTGGGTGCTCTACGGCCCGTACGGTCCCTATGGCTACTACGGCGCGCCCTACTACGGTTACGGCTATCCCGGCTGGGGTGCCTATCCCTACGCCTATCCTTACGGCGGTTACGCCTATCCGGGATACACCTATCCCACGCAACAGGCTCCCGCCACCGGCTCCCAGCAGAAGGGGCGCTGACGCTCAAGGCACTTCACATCACAAGCGGCCCCGCGGGGCCGCTTTTTCGTGGCCCCGGCACAGCCCTTCTCCCTCCGGCCCCGGTCGACAGCCTTCCGGCTTCGCGCAATAATCGGATGAAAGCAGTGGAGGAGGAGTTCCATGAAAAACCCGTTCGGCCGGCGCCGTTTCATGCAGTGGCTGGCCGCCGGTTCCGGCCTGGCCCTCGCCAGCCGGGGCAGCGCCCACCACACGGAAACCCACTTCGAGGACGATTCGACCCACCACATCGTTTACCAGCTCAACAAGGCCGATCCCAAGTACATCTCCCACGTTCTCTTCTCCGTGGGCGAGCTGCTGCGCAAGTACGGTGACGACATCGAGATCGTGGTGGCCGTCTTCGGCGAGGGAATCCACCTGCTGGGCAAGCGCCCCAAGCGGGCCATCCCCTACGAGCTCCAGGAACGGGCCGCTTCCCTCGCCGCCTACGGCGTCTCTTTCCACGCCTGCGGCAACACCCTGAAGGCGGTACGCTGGACCAGGGAGGACCTGCTCGACTTCGCCGAGCCCGTGCCCATTGGCGTGGAAGATATCATGCTGTTGCAGGAGAAGGGGTTCAGCTACATCTCCTGGTGATGGCTCAATGAAAGTCCCGTGACTTCACTTCCAGCTCCCCCAGCAACCAGCTGCGGTCACAGAGCCGCCGCACGACGAGATGCTGCACCCCCTCGACCCGCTGGATCTCAGCCCAGGCCCCCAGCAGCGAGGCCCGCAGCAGCACAGGGCGCTGGCGCTCCGCCAGGCTGCGCCAGACGATCAGGTTGAGCACGCCCGTCTCGTCCTCCAGGGTGACGAAGACGGCGTTGCCCTTGCCCGGTCGCTGGCGCACCAGCACCAGCCCCGCCACCCGTACCACCGCGCCCGGCGGGCGCCTCGCCACCTCCGCCGAGGAGAGGAAGTCCTCCCTTGCCAGCTCGGCGCGCAGCAGCGCCAGGGGATGGCGGCGCAGGCTCAGCCCCAGGCTGCGGTAGTCGTGGAGGATGGACTCGGCCTCGCCGGGGGACGGCAGGGCGGGGTCCACCTCCACCGGCGGTGCCTGCGCAACCAGGGGCGGCTCCGGTACCACCGCCGCCACCTCCCAGCGGGCCCGGTGGCGGTGATGGCCCAGGGAGGCCAGGGCATCCGCCGCCGCCAGCGCCTCCAGGTCCCGCCGATCCAGGCCCGCGCGTCGCGCCAGCTCGTCCACCGTGCGGAAGGACCCCGCCCGGCGCGCGGTCACCAGCCGCTCCGCCCCCTTGCGTGACAACCCCTTCACCAGGTGGAGCCCCAGGCGCACCGCCTCCCCCTCCAGGGTGGTCTCCCAGGCACTGCAGTTCACTTCCACCGGGCGCACCTCCACGCCGTGCTCGCGGGCGTCCCGCACCAGCTGGGCGGGTGCGTAGAAGCCCATGGGCTGGCTGTTGAGCAGGGCCGTCAGGAAGACCCCCGGGTGGTGGCACTTGATCCAAGCGGAGACATAGACCAGCAGGGCGAAGCTGGCGGCGTGGGACTCGGGAAAACCGTACTCGCCGAAGCCCAGGATCTGGCGAAAGATGCGGTCGGCGAACCCGGTGCTGTAGCCCCGCTCGGTCATGCCCGCCTTGAGCCTGCGCTCCCAGTGCTCCAGGCCGCCGCGCCGTCTCCAGGCAGCCATGGCACGGCGCAGCTGATCCGCCTCGCCCGGCGTGAAACCCGCCGCCACCACCGCCAGCCTGATCACCTGCTCCTGGAAAATGGGCACCCCCAGGGTGCGCTCCAGCACCCTCCGTACCGCCTCGGAGGGGTACTCCACCGGCTCCAGCCCCTGGCGGCGGCGCAGGTAGGGGTGCACCATCTCCCCCTGGATGGGGCCGGGCCGGACGATGGCCACCTCCACCACCAGGTCGTAGAAGTTACGCGGCTTCAGGCGCGGCAGCATGGAGATCTGCGCCCGCGACTCCACCTGGAAGACGCCCAGGGTGTCTGCGCGCTGGATCATCTCGTAGGTCCCGGGATCCTCCGGGGGGATCTCCCGCAGCTTCATGCCCAGCAGGTCCAGGGCGCGGCGGATGGCGCTGAGCATGCCCAGCCCCAGCACGTCCACCTTCATCAGCCCCAGGGACTCGAGGTCGTCCTTGTCCCACTGGATGACGGTGCGCCCGGCCATGGCGGCGTTCTCCACCGGCACCAGCCGTTCCAGGGTGTCGCGGGCGATGACGAAGCCGCCCACGTGCTGGGAGAGGTGGCGGGGAAAGCCCAGCAGCTCGTTGGCCAGCCGCAGCAGCAGCCGCATGCGCCGGCCGCGCAGGTCGAAGCCCACCTCCGCCAGCCACTGCGCCTCCACCGCACCGCGGCTGCGCCAGCCCGAGGCGGCCCGGGCCAGCCGCTCCACCTCCTGGAGCGTGAAGCCCAGGGCGCGGGCCGCGTCCCGCAGGGCGCTGCGCGGGCGGTAGGTGATGACGGTGGCGGCCAGGGCGGCGCGGTGACGGCCGTACTTCCCGTAGACATACTGGATCACCTCCTCGCGCCGTTCATGCTCGAAGTCCACGTCGATGTCGGGTGGCTCGTTGCGCTCCTTCGAGAGAAAACGCTCGAAAAGCAGCTCCATGCGCGCCGGGTCCACCTCGGTGATGCCCAGGCAGTAGCAGACCGCCGAGTTGGCCGCCGAGCCCCGTCCCTGGCAGAGGATGCCCCGCTCCCGGGCGAAGCGCACCAGGTCCCAGACGGTGAGGAAATAGGGCTCGTACTCCAGCTCGGCGATGAGGGCCAGCTCGCGCTCGATCTGCTCCGCCACCTTTTCCGGGCACCCCCGCGGCCAGCGGCGCGCCTTGCCCGCCTCCACCAGCTCGCGCAGGAAGGCGGCAGGGGTGATGCCGGCGGGGGTCAGGTCATCGGGATACTCATAGGCCAGCTCGTCCAGGGAGAAGGTGCAGCGGCGGGCGATCTCCAGGCTCGCCTCCAGCAGCTCCGGGGGGTGGAGATCGCGCAACGCCTCCAGGGAACGGAGATGGCGCTCGCCGTTGCGCAGGGCACGGTAACCCAGCCGCTCCACCGTGGTGCGGTGGCGGATGGCGGTGAGCAGGTCCTTCAGGGGCCGGCGTTCCGGCACGTGCATGCAGACGTTGCCGGCGGCCACCAGGGGCAGGCCGTGGCGTCGGCCGAGCCGTTGCAGCCGCTCCAGCCGCTCGCCGTCCAGGCCGTCGCGCGCGGGCTCGTGGGCCAGCCAGCCGCCTCCTGCGAAACGCCCGGCGAACCAGCCCGGCTCCATGGCGGCCGAGGGGTCCCGCGGCGGAATCCACAGGGCCAGGCAGCGGAAGACCCCGTCCAGGTCGGCGCGGGCAAGGTGGTAGCGCCCCTTGGGCGCCGCCCGCCGCCCCCGGGTGACGAGGCGGCAGAGGGCAGCGTAACCCTCCCGGTCCCGGGCCAGCAGCACCAGGTGGTCGCCCTCCGCCAGGTGCAGCTCGCAGCCGACGATGAGCTTCAGGCCGGCCTCCTTCGCCGCCTCGTGAGCACGCACCACGCCCGCCAGGCTGCACTCGTCGGTGATGGCCAGGGCCCCGTATCCCAGCGCCGCGGCGCGCGCCACCAGCTCCTCCGGGTGGGAGGCGCCGCGCAGGAAGCTGAAGTTGGTGAGGCAGTGGAGCTCGGCGTAACCCATGGGTCAGTCGAATACGCCGTGAAGGAACCAGGCCCCGCTGCCCCGTTCGCGGTAGACCCAGAACCGCTCCCCCGCCGGGTTCACCGCCCGGTAGTAGTCGCGCGCCGCCTCTTCCCCCTCCCACCAGCCGGTCTCCACCCGCTGCAGGAAGGGCTGCAGCCGCAGGGGACCGCGGTGGCAGGGACGCCCCCGGCGCACGGCCAGGGGCTGCGGCCTGGGCAGCAGCCAGAGGGGCTGCTGGCGGGCAGAAGGGTCGGGAGGAACCTCCTCCCCCTCCCCGTCCAGGGGGGCGCAGAAGCGCCAGGCCCGCTCGGGGCGGTGGTCGGGACACAGGGCCACGCCCCGCACCGCCTCCTCGCCCAGGCGCGCACGCAGCCGCTCCAGCAGCAGGTCGTCGCCCCCCTCTCCCGCGCCGAAGAGGTCTCCCGGCTCGGTGCGGAAGGGGTGCCACTGCGTCACCTCCAGCTCCACCTCCACCACGGGCGCGGGCAGCACCAGCCGTTCCAGCCGGTGACGCAGCAGCTCCAGCATGCGCCCGCGCTCCCGGGTCGGCTCCAGCAGGCCGGTCTCGAAGCAGGTGGCCGGCGCCTCCCGGTGGAAGAGGCGCCACCGCAGGCGCTGGGCCGCCCCGTCCCGGCCACGCAGGAAGGCGCACAGCAGTTCCACCAGGCGGCGCGCGGGAAACCGCAGGGCCTCCACCCGGTCGATCTCGCAGGAAAGGAGCAACCGCTGGCGGAACTGCTCCGGCGGCTGCCACAGGGGACGCGGATCGGGCAGGCGCCCCAGCAGGCGGTCCAGCAGCAGGCCCGGCTCGTGCCCCAGCCGCCGCGCCAGCTCCGGGCGGGGCAGCGCCAGGCAGTCGCCGATGGTGGCCAGTCCGATACCGCGCATCAGCTCCAGCCACCGCCGGTTGCGGGTGAAGCGGTGCAGGGGAACGGCATCGAGCCGCTGCGCCAGCGCTTCCCGGTGCTCCACGCGGGTGCCCGGTGCCACCCGCGCCAGCAGGGCCGCGGCGGCCGGGGTGGGCGCAGCGGCCCAGGAGGCGGGACGGCCCGCCTCCGGCAGCTCCCTTTCCATGCGCGCCACCAGCCGCTCGAAGCCGCCGAAGAGGCGCAGGCTCCCTTCCACCTCCAGCAGCACCAGCAGGGGATCGAAGGTAACGTGGGAGCTGTAGCGCCAGGCCCAGCCGCCCAGCGCCTCGAGCAGCCGCCCTTCCCGCCGCCGGTCCCGGGGGCGCACTGCCAGGCCGGGCGCCAGCGCCAGCGCCTCGGCCAGCGCCATGCCAGCACGCACACCCAGGGTCCGCGCGGCCTCGTTGCAGCGGTCGATCCGATCCCGCCCCCCTTCGGACCGGCTCACCGCGAAGGGCTGCTCCGGCGCCACGGCAAAGCAGGCCAGCGGCAGGCGCGGGAAGTACCAGGCTAGCCAGTGCACGGCACCTCCACACGGCCGCCATTCCAGCCGCCGCGGCGCTTGAGCACCTCCACCGCCAGTTTCCCCCCGCGGCTGCCCAGGCGCAGGCGCAGGGCGGCCGGGGAAGGGGCGGCCACCGCCTCCGGGGAGCGGAAGAGCACACCGAGGCAGTCTCCCTCCTCCGCCGCCAACTGCAGCCGCCGCAGCCGGGCAGTGCCGAGCCGGCCCGGCCAGAGCATCACCACCGCGCAGTTCCCGGAGCGCAGCAGCTGTTCCGCCGCCCAGAGCCCCTCCGCCCCGCCGGCCGTCCTTACCTGCAGGATGCGCGACACGGCCACGCCCCGGGCCGCCAGGGCCGGCGCGTGGGGGTGCCAGGGCGGATCCACCCAGGCCAGCCAGCGCGGCTCCCGGCCCAGGCGTACCAGCAGCGGCACCAGCAGGGAGAGCCCCTGGCCGCCTGGTGAAACCAGTTCCACCAGGGCGCCCGACGGCCAGCCGCCACCCGTGGCCTCGTCCAGCTCTCGAAAGCCGCTGGAGAGCGCCCTTCCGGCGGCCCCTTCCCTCCCGTTGCCCCGCCAGAGGAGACCCCGGTGCAGGAGACTTTCCAGGGATGCTTCAGCTGCCATTTCCTCGCGGACCTCCAGTAGACAGAGAACCAATATAGAACAAAATGGACAAAAAAACACCCGTCACTCCTGGGATGAGCGCTTCCCCCGGTTCCCGGGAGCGACGGAGAGGTCGCGGATGAAGTCCTCGGCCAGCGCCCGGTAGATGGGCTGGGGGCTGATCAGCTTGGAGACACCGTCGGCGATGAGGGCCACCGCCATCAGCGGCAACAGGATGTTCTGGTTGTCGGTCATCTCCATGACGATGATGACGGCGGTCAGCGGCGTCTGCACCACGCCGGTGAAGTAGGCGGCCATGCCCAGCAGGGCCACGGTGGAGACGTCGGTGTCCGGGAACCAGCCGGCCATCTCCGACCCCAGGCCGGCACCGATGGAGAGCGATGGGGCGAAGATGCCGCCGGGAATGCCGCTCCAGTAGGAGAGCACCGTGGCCAGGTACTTGAAGAGGGGGAAGCTGCCGTCCATCTCCTCGGCCCCCAGCAGCGCCGCCTTGGCCTCGTGGTAGCCGGTGCCCCAGGTCTGGCCGCCCGAGAGCAGACCGACGAGGGCCAGCAGCAGGCCGATGACCGCCGCCACGAGATAGGGATGGGTATTGCGCCAGGGCCGGATGCGCCGGCCGCCGTAGACCAGCAGGGCGCTGAAGGAGCCCCCCGCCAGGCCACCCACCAGCCCGGTCACCACCACCACGGCGAAGACCTGGGGCAGGTGGATCACCGTGTCCACCGAACCGAAATAGGCGTAGTTGCCGTTGATGGCCAAGGCCGTGATGCCGGCGATGATCACCGCGGTGAAGACGGTGCCGTTGGTCTTCTCCTCGAAGGTCTTGGCCATCTCCTCGATGGCGAACATCACCCCCGCCAGGGGCGTGTTGAAGGCCGCCGCCAGCCCCGCCGCGCCGCCGGCCAGGATCAGCCCGCGGCTGATGTCGTAGTGGGGAAAGCGGGCGAAGCGGGTGAGGGCGAAGGAGATGGAGGCGGCGATGTGGATGGTGGGCCCCTCGCGGCCGATGGAGGCACCGCTGAGCAGCCCGAGCACGATCATGATCCCCTTGCCCAGGGCGATGCGCACCGACAGCAGGCGGTGGCGCAGGTGCCTGTGGCGCTTCAGGTGGAGGGCGGCGATGGCCTGGGGAATGCCGCTGCCCTCGGCGCCCGGAAAGAAGCTGCGGGTGAGCCAGACGATGAAGGCCAGGCCGAGGGGGGTGACCACGAAGGGCAGCCAGGGACGCCCCTCCACCAGGTGGAGGAAGCGCTCGCTGGCCCAGTCCGCGCCCAGCGCCAGCAGCGAGGCCGACACCCCCACCAGGATGGCGCCCACCAGGAAGACGCCACGGGTGCGCCACACCTGGGCGGAGGTGAGCTGCTTTCGGGATCTGCGGATGCGCTTGCGGTGCATGGCGGGGAACCATACCAGATTGTGGTAGAATGCGCGCCACCCGGGCGCGGCCCTTCCGGCGGCGCCCACAAGATTTTCGGACTTCAACGGAGAAATCTCATGAGACTGATTCTTCTTGGCGCCCCCGGCGCCGGCAAGGGTACCGTGGCCAAGATGCTCACCCAGATCGATGGTTCGGTTCAGATCTCCACCGGCGACATCCTGCGCGCCGCGGTGAAGGAAGGCACTGAGCTGGGCAAGGAGGCGGAAGGCTACATGAGCCGCGGCGAGCTGGTCCCCGACTCCCTCATCATGGGCATCATGGAGGAGCGGCTGCAGCAGGACGACTGCAAGCAGGGCTTCCTGCTGGACGGTTTCCCCCGCACCATTCCCCAGGCCGAGGCGCTGGACGAGCTGCTGAAGAAGCTGGACATCACCCTCGACGGCGTGGTGAACCTGAACGTGCCCCGCGAGGTGATCCTCGACCGCCTCACCACCCGTCGCACCTGCGAGGAGTGCGGCGCCATCTACAACGTCAAGAGCAACCCGCCCAAGGTGGAGGGCGTGTGCGACAAGTGCGGCGGCAAGGTGGTGCAGCGCGCCGACGAGACCGAGGAGGCCATCTCCAAGCGGCTGGACGTCTTCAACGAGCAGACCGCGCCGCTGGTGGGCTACTACCAGGAGAAGGGCATGCTGTGGGACATCAACGCCACCTCCAGCGACGAGGTGGTGAAGATCATCAAGGAGAAGCTGGGCATCGCCTGAGCGCCCTCACCTCTCCACGAAGAAAGCCGCCCCCGGGCGGCTTTCTTCATTCCCCTGCCGGCGGCGCCGGCTCCTCCTTCCCCGGCGCGGAAGGCTGCGGAGGCTCCATGGGCATCTTCGCCCCCCTCTCCACCGGGCGCCAACCCCGCTGCGGCTGGCGGGAGAGCTGCTGCTTCACCTCCTCCACCGGGATCCCGGGCGGCGGCACCACTTCCACCGGGTGGCCCGGCTGGAGCGGCGGCGGCTTCACGCCCTCGGCAGGTCCGGGTTCCGGGTAGTCCGTTCCCGGCCAGTCCGGCCCCGGGGGCTCGATGAGCTCTCCCCGGTAACGGTAACTGGGCAGGTAGCGCTGCGGGCGCGGCATCTCGCGGAAGGGGGAACCCGCCGCCTCCCTTTGACTCCAGGCGGGCGGCTGGACCTGGTAGAGCCCGCCCGGCGGCGGCCAGATCACTTCCCGTCCCGAAGGGGGATGCGGATAGTACCCCCCGGCCAGGGTCGCCATACTCCCCAGCAGGCCGCCAACCAGAACGGCGCCAACTGCACCACGCATGATCGTTCTCCTCCGTTCCTCCTTCCCCGCCGAATGTACCACAAACGTTCCTGCCTCACCTTTCCCGCAGCAGGCCCAGGGGGTCCTCCGGGTCCACCCCCTCCATGAAGGGCAGCCTGCGCTCGCGGTGGGTCACCTGGTAGACCAGTCCCATCCAGTTGGCCACCACTGCCTCGGCGGTGTCGTGCCAGGTGTTGTCCAGGCGGGGGGCGATGAGGGGCTCGGGAAACTCCAGCTCCCGTTCCCCCCGCTGCCAGCGATAGCGGTACTCGTCGAGGATGGCGGTCTCGCGCACGCCGAGGTAGTGGTCGGGCATGGGCGGATACTGCTCGATCTCGCCCGCCTGGAAGCGCAGCACCTCCCGCTTGTACTCCTTCAGCAGCGAGACGGTATCGTACTCCGGGTGGCCCTGGAAGAAGACGAAGCGCAGCCCGTCGGCGCTGGTGGCCAGGTGCACCCCGGCGGTGTCGCTCTCCACCAGCACCCGCAGCCCGGCCTCCTCGAACTGCTCGCGGGTGATGGCGTTCCAGCGCGAATGGGGCACATCGAAGCGGCTGTTGACATCGTTCACCAGGGGGTGGCGCTTGTCCACCACCCGGTGGGGGAAGACGCCCCAGATCTTCTTCGGCTGGGGAATGCGCTTCTTGCCGTAGCGGAACTGGAGCACCGCGTGGGTGGCCAGGCAGGAGCAGAGGGTGGAGGTGACGTTCTCCCAGGCCCAGTCGATCACCTCGATGAGGGGCTTCCAGAAGGGCTGGTCGGCCAGCTCCGGCCCCACCACGTTGGCGCCGGTGATGATGAGGGCGTCCAGCCCCTCCTCGCGGATCTTCTCGAAGGGCTCGTAGTAGCGCTCGATGTGCGCCCTCGCCTTCTCGCCGCGCGGCAGCTCGGGCAAGGTGAAGGGGTGGACGTAGAACTGGGCGATGGGGTTGCTCTCGCCCACCAGGCGGAAGAACTGGCGCTCGGTGGCGGCCAGGGCGGCGTCCGGCATCATGTTGAGCAGGCCGATGTGCAGCTCGCGGATGTGCTGGTGCATGGCCCGCCCGCTGGGCAGGACGATGAGGCCCTCCTGCTTCAGGCGCTCGAAGGTGGGCAGATCGTTGTGGGCGACCAGCGGCATCTCAGCTCTCCTCCCGTTCGATGGCGCGCTCCAGCAGCGCCAGGAACTCTTCCTCGCTGGCCACACCAGCCAGTTCCCGCGAGGTGACGGTGTAGCCCAGCTTCGCGATGGCCTCGTAGCGCGGGATGCGCGAACGGAACAGGCGCGGGAAGATCCAGCGGGTGAAGTCGTCGGGGTCCATCTCGGCGGCGTAGCTCAGCCCCTTCTCCTCCAGGTAGACCTTCAGCTCCTCCTCGAGGAACTCGGGACGGTAGTAGAGGGGCTTGGGCGCCGACTGGGCGCGGGCGATGAGCTTGCGCTCCTCCTCCTCGTCGGTGATCTTGATGTAGAGGATGAGGGTGTGCTCGGCCAGCAGCTCGATGACGCCGGGCTCGTCCAGCTCGCACAGGCTGCCGCCCATGTCGTTGATGAAGTGCTTGTAGCCGTACACCTCCTGTGCCTTGCGGATGAACTCGGGCACGTCGCGCACGGCGGCGATCTCGGCGTCGCGGTACTGGGCCTGGCGGCGGACGAAGTCCTCCAGCGGCACCCCGCCCCTCTCGGGGTCCCCTAGCTTGCCCACGAAGCTGAGCACGGGACCGAGATCGTCCACCTTGATGTTGTTGCGGATGTAGATCCAGTCCCTGCGCAGCAGGTCGCGCAGGAAGGGCTGCTGCATCGCCTGGGCCTTCACCAAGTCGAGGATCCACTCGTCCAGGTAGCGGGTACCGATGCGGTAGTCACCCGAGTAATGGAACCAGTCGTGCCGGCGCAGCATGTTGGAGATGTGGGTCTTGCCCACACCCGACATGCCCAGCAGGGTGATCTTCTTGCGCTCCCAGGCGCGGAAGGAATCGACGGTGAATTTCAAGGTCTGCCAGTCCGGGTTGATGGATTCGAGAAAAAACCGCCCCAATGATACCGCAGGAGCGGCGCCCCCGCCGCGAACGGTTCGAAGTCCGGCCCCGGGCGGGTCTCCTACGGTTTTCCTTTCAGTGGTACTGTAGCAGGGCCGTCGGCTGCCATCGCAAGGCACCGTTCCGTACCCCGGACGAGGAACAACCCATCCTCTCATGAAGCCCCTGCAAACCCTCCACCAATGGTTCGCCGACCGCCTGGAGGCCACGCGCCTGCACCTGGCGCGCCCCGATGCCCTGCTACAGCTGGCTTTCATGGGCCTGGTCACCGGGCTGCTGGCAGGTGCCATCATCGTGCTCTTTCGCTTCTCGGTGGAACACGTCCAGGAGTGGCTGCTGCCGGGAACGGGGCCGGACAACTTCGAGGGCCTCTCCCTTGCCGGCCGGCTCCTCTTCCCCCTGGCCGGCGCCCTCGCCCTGGCCCTCATGTTCCGCTGGTTCTCGAAGGGCCTCTGGGTGCTGGGGGTGGCACGGGTGCTGGAGCGCATGGCCTACCACCAGGGCCGGCTGACGGTGCGCGGCTTCCTGCTCCAGTTCTTCGGCGTGGCCATCGCCCTGGTGAGCGGCCACTCGGTGGGCCGCGAGGGGGCACACATCTTTCTCGGCGCTTCCGCCGGCAGCCTGCTGGGGCAGAGGCTGGAACTGCCCAACAACGCCATCCGCACCCTGGTGGGGTGCGGCACCGCCGCCGGCATCGCCGCCTCCTTCAACACGCCCCTGGCCGGGGTGATCTTCTCCCTCGAAGTGGTCATGATGGACTACCACCTGGCCAGCTTCATCCCGGTGATCCTCGCTGCGGTGAGCGCCACCGTGGTCTCCAACGCCGTACTGGGCGACGCGGCGGTCTTCTCGGTCCCGTCCCTGCAGCTGGGCAGCCTGGCGGAAATGCCCCTGGTGGTGGTGCTGGGGCTGCTCGCCGGAGCCACCGGCGCCGCCTTCGTGCAGATGGTGCAGTCCATCGCCAGCCGCACCCGCGACTGGCCCATCGAGGCACAGATGGTGACGGCCGGCGTGGCGGTGGCGCTGCTGGGCGCGGGGCTGCCGCAGGTGATGGGCATCGGCTATGACACCATCAACCTCACCCTGCTGGGCGGCTACACGGCGGGCATCCTGCTGCTGATGGCGGCGGTGAAGCTGCTGGCCACCTCCGTCTGCTCGGCGCTCAACGTGCCCGGCGGCATGATCGGCCCCGCCTTCTTCATCGGCGCCACCCTGGGCGGCGGCTTCGGCCACCTGCTGGATCTCTGGTTTCCCGGGCTCGGCGTCCAGCCCGGCGTTTACGCCATGCTCGGCATGAGCGCCCTCATGGCGGGCAGCCTGCAGGCACCCCTGGCAGCGCTCACCGCCCTGCTGGAGCTGACCGACAACCCGCAGATCATCCTGCCGGGCATGCTGGTGGTGGTGATTTCCGGCATCACCGCCAGCGAGCTCTTCCGCAAGAAGTCGCTCTTCATCACCATGCTCGAGGCCAAGGGACTGGACTACAGCCAGAGTCCCGTGATGGCGGCGCTGCGAAGGGTGGGCGTGGCCGGCATCATGGACCGCAGCTTCGTCCAGGCCCCGCGCCTCGTCGACCGGGAGCAGGCACAGACGCTGCTGGAAGAGAAACCGCGCTGGATCCTGGTCACCGAAGCGCAGGAGCCGAGGGCCGTTCTCGCCGCCGTGGACCTGGCAGCCTGGCTGGAGCGCCCTAGCGGCCCCGAAGAAGAAGCCGCCATCGACCTGCTGAAGATTCCCGGCCATCGCCTGCAGGTGGCCCCCGTCCATCTCCACGAGACCCTGCAGGAGGCGCTGGAGGCCCTGCAGGAGGGCAGGGGCGAAGCCCTCTACGTGCGCCGCATGACGGCACCCGGTTTCTGGCGCATCTACGGCATCCTCACCCGCGAGCAGATTGAATCGGCTTACCGCTGATGGCCACTGCGTACTGGCGTTGATCCAGCGGTTTCCCGGTCCCCGTTTCCCCGATTTGGTGCACTCTTTCCAGGGGAATGCACCGATCTGGCCACCACCCCCCCGGCTGCAGCCGCCGCGGACCGCTCTGCCTGGCGGCCGCCTCTTCCCGAGAGGATCAGCATTTCCTCATATTGTCAATTACTTGACATAAAACCCGGCCCGCGGGCGCCCGCCAACCGCCATTCCTGGCAAGGGGTTTGCACTTGGGGTTGCGGATCGTTCAACCCAAACGAGGAGCACCCGATGAAAAGGAGAGCCGCCATCCTTGGCACCCTGTTTCTGCTGGTTTCGGCCGCCGCGCTCGCTGCGCCCGGCGGCTGGTTCAGGCAGGGCCCCGCGCCCATGGCCCCGCATCAACAGACCCCCCCGCCGGAAGCGGCGCCCGCACCCGCCAAAGGTGGTGCTGAACGAACCGCGGCGCCCACCACCCGCGAGGTGGTGATGAACAGTGACAAGCCGGTAAAGGTGCTCACGGGCTTCGACCAGCTGAGCAGGGAGAGCGCCACCTGCGTCTCCTGCCACCGGGAGAAGACCCCGGGCATCTACGACCAGTGGGGCCACTCCAAGCACTTCGCCGCCAACGTGGGTTGCTACGAGTGCCACAAGGCGGAGCGCAGCGATCGGGACGCCATCCTGCACAAGGACTTCGTCATCTCGGTGATCGTCTCCCCCCAGGATTGTGCCCAGTGTCACGAACGGGAGGTGGAGGAGTTCGACAAGAGCCACCACGCCACCGCGGGCAACATCCTGGGTTCACTGGACAACGTCCTGGCCGAGGTGGTGGAGGGCGCGCCCACCCTCTCCGGCACCTCTCCCATCACCGCCATGGGCTGCGCCGCCTGCCACGGCTCCATCGTGCGCGTGAACTCCGACGGCTCCCTGGACAAGTCAAGCTGGCCCAATACCGGCATCGGCCGCATCAACCCCGACGGTTCCAAGGGCGCCTGCACCGCCTGCCACTTCCGCCACGAGTTCTCGGCCGCCCAGGCCCGTGAGCCCGAAGCCTGCAGCCGCTGCCACCTGGGCCCCGACCACCCGCAGAAGGAGATCTACGAGGAGTCGGCCCACGGTATCGCCTACAAGGCCCACAAGGAGAAGATGAACCTCGACTCCAGCAAGTGGATCGTGGGCGAGGACTACAACTCGGCCCCCACCTGCGCCACCTGCCACATGTCGCGCACCAAGGACCTGCCGGTGACCCACGACGTGGGGGACCGAATCGCCTGGAACCTGCGCGCACCCGTCTCCTTCCGCATCGACGAGAAAGCGAAGAAGCAGGGCAAGCAGGTGAAGTCCTGGATCGAACGCCGCAAGGACATGAAGAGCGTCTGCCGCTCCTGCCACGGCAACAACATCGTGGACGCCCACTTCGAGCAGCTGGACACCTTCGTCCTCACCTTCAACGACAAGTTCCTGGTGCCGGCAAAGAAGCTGTTCGTGGCCCTGCTGGAGAACGGCCTGCGTGACAAGACCAAGTTCAACGAGAAGGTCGAGTGGGACTACTTCTACCTGTGGCACCACGAGGGCCGGCGCGCGCGCCACGGTGCCGCCATGTTCGCGCCCGACTACGTCCACTGGGAAGGGGTCTTCGAGGTCGCCCACCGCTTCTACATCGAGATGGTGCCCGAGATCGAAGAGGCCATCGCCGAGGCCCGCGCCAGCGGCAACACGGAGGGCGCCGACAAGGTGGAGAAGCTGCTGAACGAGATCCTCGACTCCGAGATGCACCGCTGGTTCAAGGGTGCCAAGCCGCCCAAGGCATGGCGTCCCTC
>JALWGP010000013.1 GCA_027038775.1 Sedimenticola sp.
CGCCCGGCATGGAGGGGCCGCGCAAGGATCCCTACGAGGTGATCGCCTTCCGCCGGGATGGTGGAACGAGGGTGTATGCCCGTCGTTGAAGGCCCACCCGTAGGAGGCCCGCTCCCGGGCCGAATTTCGAACCGTTCGCGGCGGGGGCGCCGCTCCTACGTCAGAATCCGCATTGGATTCGTAGGAGGCCCGCCCCCGGGCCGAATTTCAAACATTCGCGGCGGGGGCGCCGCTCCTACTCCTTGTCCGTACGGGCATGACACAGCCAGGAGGAATCCACGATGACCAGTGCACCACCCCCTCCTGAACAGTACCGCCTCCGGGTCGAAGGCATGACCTGCGGCCACTGCGCCTCCCGCGTCGAGCAGGCGGCCCTCGGCGTCGAGGGGGTCGCCTCTGCCAAGGTCGACCTGGAGGCCGGCATCCTGGAGGTCTCCGGCGGCCGTCCCCACCAGGTGATCGAAGCGGTTCGGGAGGCGGGCTACGAGGCCACCATCGTTGCCGAGGAGCCCGAGGTCTGCCCCCTGCCGGAGCCCGGATCCGGGCCGCCTTCCCTCGATGCCGGGCTGGAGTCCGCTCCACGGGCGGGGGGCAGCCCCTACACCGTCCTCATCGACGACATGAGCTGCGCCAGCTGCGTCTCCCGGGTGGAGAAGGCGATTCGCTCGGTGCCGGGCGTGGCGGAGGCGGCGGTGGACCTGGTGAACGGCAACGCCCGGGTCACGGGCGGGGACCCGCAGGCGGTGGTGGCGGCCATCGTGGACCAGGGCTACCCGGCGCGGATCGCGGAGGCGCCGCCTGCCGCGGAGAATTACGAGATCGAGGTGGACGACATGACCTGCGCCAGCTGCGTCTCCCGGGTGGAGAAGGCGATCCGCGCCGTGCCGGGCGTGAAAGAGGCAGCGGTGGACCTGGTGGCCGGCCGTGCCCGGGTGACGGGCGGGGATCCGCAGGCGGTGGTGGCCGCGGTCATCGACCAGGGCTACCCCGCGCGGCTGGCGGCGCAGCGGCCGGCCAACGAGTTCCGCCTCCACTTCCCGGCGGAGAGCGACCGGCAGGCCGCCCTCGAGACGCTGGAACGGCTGCTGCAGGAAGAGGCCGCCGGGGTGGATGCCGCCTCCTGGCCCGAGGTGGCGGTGAAGACCGCCCTGCCGCCGGCGGAGCTGCTGGTGGCGCTGCGGCGCGCCGGGTTTGCCGCAGAGATCCGTGAGCAGTTCGTCGACCCCTACGTGGAGCAGGCGCGCAAGGCGAGGCAGGAGATCCGCCGCTCCTGGCAGCGGGCGCTGGTGGCGGGGCTGGTGGGGGGCGCCCTCATCGCCGGAGAGTTCTCCGGCGTGCTGCCCCACCTAGAAGACGCCACGGCGCTGGGCATCGGCGGGCGCGGCGTCTGGGCCCTCATCGCCCTGGTGGTGCTGGGTGCCATGTGGTTCAGCGGCCGCAACTACTATCTCACCGCCCTCAAGCAGGCGCGCCACCTGGCCGCCAACATGGACACCCTGGTGGCGCTGGGCACCTCGGCGGCCTGGATCGCCTCGGTGATCTTCATCGCCGATCCCGACTTCATACCGGGGGAGCCAAAGCTCTACCTGGACGCCGCCGTGCTCATCCTCGCCTTCCTCCAGGTGGGACATGCCCTGGAGGTGAAGGCCAAGCGGACCACTTCCGAGGCCATCGGCGCCCTGCTCAAGCTGGCGCCCAAGACCGCCAGCGTGGTGGTGGAGGGGGAGGAGGTGGAGCTGCCCGTCTCCCTGCTGCGCCCCGGCGACCGCTTCCGGGTGCGTCCCGGCGAAACCATCCCCATCGCCGGCGTGGTGGAGGAGGGGCGCTCCAGCGTGGACGAGTCCCTGCTCACCGGCGCGCCCCGCCCGGTGGAGAAGCG
>JALWGP010000014.1 GCA_027038775.1 Sedimenticola sp.
CGGTACCCGCCCCGTGAGGGGCGGCCCCCCCGCCGGGAATGTTTTCGAGTTCGGCCCGGGGGCGGGCCTCCTACCCCATCCTCCCGATCCAGCCACCGCCTCGCCAATGCCCCGATAATGGATATTTATTAGATATGGAAATACGAATCAGTATTATTTGTATTTCTTTTTATTTATCTGAAAGCCCATGGTCACGCGTCGCCTCTGCTGCCCCGGCCTGTTCCTCCTCGCGCTGGGAGGGGTTCCACCCGCATTTTCCGACCCCACCGATATCCGCCACGGCTCCGTGGAAGAGAGCGGAGCCCCCATTTCCCTCGAAGGCGGTTTCACCGCCACCTGGCAGCACGCCGACTGGCCGGGAATCCACGACGAGGCGGGGGCCTCCATCGACCTGGTGGCCACCCTGCCCATGGGCAGCGGTACCTGGACCCTCTACCTCGAAGGCAGCACCACCCCCGGAAAGGAAGGCGTAACCTCCCGGCTGCCGGAAGTGAACGCCGATATCGGCACCGCGCTGAACTCGAACGGGAAGGGACGGCTGCAGCTTTCCGAGCTCCACTACCGCCTGCCGCTCGCGGTGGGCGAGTTTACGCTGGGCCTGCTGGATCCCGCCGGTTTTCTCGACCGCAGCGAAGTGGCCAACGACGAGACCCGCCAGTTCCTGGCCGCCCCCTTCGTCAACAATCCGACCATCGGGCTGCCGGACTACCACCTGGCCGTCGCCTGGCACCATCATGCCACGGAAAACCGGCCCGGCATCACCCTGGAACTGGGCAGCGCTCATGGCCTGGCGGACAACGGGGGCAGTTACGCGGAGCTGGTTCGCCCGGGCGGGAAGGGGATCTTCTTCGCCGCGGAAGGATACGGCCATCTCCGACGGGCGCTCTGGCGACTGGGATTCTGGGTCAACGGAGCCGATCACCCCCCGCTGGACGGAAGCGGGCGCCCGGGCCACGCACACGGGTTCTACGCCACCCTGGACGGAGAACTGGACACGCTGCGCTGGAACCTGCGCGGCGGCTGGGCCGGCGCCCGGGTCTCGCCCGCAACCACCTTCGCCGCCCTGGCCGTCGAACGCCCCCTGCCCGGGGTGACCCTGGGGGCAGGCTTCGCGTACACCGGCGCCTCCCCGGAACTGGAGGGGGGCGCGGATCGCCTCCAGCTGGAAGGCTATGCCCGGTTCGAAACGCGAAGCGGGCTGGAGATCACGCCGGACATCCAGTGGGTGCGCCACAGCGACCTGCGGAAGGAGACGGGGGACACCTGGGTCGCGGGCGTGCGCCTCACCTGGAGCTTCTGAGGGAGTTCGCCGTTCAGACCGGATCCACCCAGTCGGCGGGTCGCAGCTGGTCCTCGCGCACCCTGGGGGTGAAGTACTCGTCGGCGTAGTCCAGGTCCACCTCGTTGCCGTCCTTGTCCACCAGGGGCAGCTCGTAGTCCTTCCAACCGCGCAGGCCGGTGGCCAGCGAGGCCACGTTCTTGTAACCGAGCACCTGCAACGAGTGGGCGGCGAGGACACTGCGCTGGCCGGAGCGGCAGACCACCACCACCTCGCGGTCACGGGCGCGCACCAACTCGGGGATGGTCTCCTCGTAGTCCCACTCGCAGGCCGACTCGAGGATGCCGCGCGGCACCAGCAGGGAACCCTCGATATGCATGGCGTCGTACTCGTAGGGTTCGCGCACGTCCACCAGGAGGATGTCAGGATTCTCCTGCATCCGTTCCTCCAGGTCCCAGGGCATGTATTCTTTGACCGTGGTGAGGCAGTCCTTCACCAGCTGCATGAATCGCTTCATCGGCTCACTCTCTCGTTGACCGGGGAGGCGGAACCTCCCGTATACCCGGTTTGTTCGTTGGTTCTTTGTTCGCGGCGGGAGCGCCGCCCCTACGTTTTCGTTTCCGGCTTCTCGCAGAACTTCTGCTCCACCGCCAGCACCGCTGCCTCCACCCTCGAATGGACGCCCAGCTTGCGCAGGATCGCCTTCACGTGCAGCTTCACGGTGCCGTCGGAGATACCGAGGTTGCGGGCGATCACCTTGTTGCTCTGCCCCTCGGCCAGCAGGCAGAGGATCTCGCGCTCCCTGGGAGTGAGCTGCTCGATAGCCTTGGGTGCCCGCGGTGCCTCTTCGCCCTGTACCGCCCGGGCGAGCACCATGGTCAGTTCCGGCGCCACCACCGTCTCGCCGGCGAGTATCCGTTTCAGCGCCTGGATCAGATCGTCGGGCTCCATGTCTTTTAGCAGATACCCCCGGGCACCGCATTGCAAAGACGCAATCAGGTCGTTCTCCTCGCGGCTGGTGGTGAGGATCACGATGGGCATCTGTGCGCCGCGCTCGCGCAGCAGCCGGAGCACCTCCAGTCCGTTCATGCGCGGCATGCGCATGTCCAGCAGCACCACGTCGGGCTGCAACGCCTGGACCTGCTGAAATCCCTCCTCGCAATCACCCACGGCGCCCACCACCTCCAGGCCGCGCCGCTCCAGCAACTCCTGCAGGCCGATGCGGAAGAGCGCATGGTCATCGATGAGCAGAATGCGCATCAAGCCCTCCACCGCCGGTCGGGACCGCGCGCCCGTTGCACCGGCTGGTAGACCAGCTCGACGCGGGTGCCCTCGCCCGGCTCGCTCTCGATCTTCAGTTCCCCACCCAGGCGGCGGGCCCGCTCCTCCATGATGGAGAGGCCGATGTGCTCACCCGGATGGCCCTCCCGCACCTCGCCGGCAAACCCCACGCCATCGTCCTCCACCAACAGGGAATAGGCGCCGCCCCGGCAGCCGAGCAGCACCCGCACGGTGTGGGCCTTGGCGTGCTTTCGGATATTGGCCAGCGCCTCCTGCACGATGCGCAGCATCTGCATCTCCTCGGAAGAGGAGAGCTTCACCTGGCTGCACTCCTGCTGGAAGTAGGTGGCGATGCCGGTTTCGGCGGAGAAGCGCTCCACCAGCTTCTCCAGCGCCACCGACAGCCCCCGCCCGTCCACCGGCGTGCGGAAACTGGTGAGCAGGTCGCGTAATTCGGTATGGGCCTCATCCATGCCGTTGCGGATGCGCTGGAGGTCGCGTAGCGCCACCTCGCAGGCGCCCTCCTCATCCAGCGCGTCCTCCAGCATGCGCACCTGGAAGCGCAGGCTGGCCAGGGTCTGGGCCAGGGAATCGTGCAGCTCGTGGGCCAGGGCATTGCGCTCCTCGAGAATGGAGAGCCGCCGCGCCTCCTCGTCGGAACGCTGCTTGGCGATGGCCATCCCCAAGTGGCTGCCAATGGTCTGCAGCAGCTCCATGATGTCCTCCCGCTCCGAGACGCCCGGTCTCTTCACGTAGATGCGGTAGTTGCCCAGGGTGTCGCCGTGGTGTACCAGGGGAACCTCCACGAGCTCCACCTCGTCCGGGCCGAAAGTCTCGTGGCCAAGCTCCCGGCTGCAGTAGCGGGCCTCGTGGTCGCAGAGCACATCACCGGGCGAGAGCGGCGCGCCGCAAGTGCAGATCTCCAGGGGCAGCAGTTCCTGCTCGGTGCGCACCCGGTCGTCCAGGCCGATGGCCCCCACCAGCCGCATGCGGCCATCCTCCTGCACCACCCGCGCGCTCACTGCGATGCCATTCACCATCTCCTTGAGCACCCGCAGGAAGCGCACCAGCAGGACGTCCAGGTTCTCCTCGCGGTTGATGGCGGCGGCCACGTCATAGAGGATCTTCAGCGAGGCGGTCTTCTGCGCCAGGCGGGTGGTGTGGCGGGCGATGCGGCTGTCCATGTCCTCGTAGAGCTCCATCAGCTCCTCGGAGATGGAGTCGATGTCCCGCACCATGCCGCTGAGCACCCCCGTGTCGGTGTCCGGCAGGGTGGCGCCGGGTTCGCCCTGGGAAACCTGGGCCACGGAGGCTTCCAGGGTCACCAGCGGCTTGAGCAGCTGGCGCTTGAGCTGGATCCCGGCCATCACCAGCCCCAGCAGCGCCAGCAGGCAGGCCAGCGCCAGGGTCGCAATGGCCCCCATCCCCAGGTCACGAACCACCAGGCCGTAGAAGGTGACCAGGCAACCCGTGACCACGGCGACGAGCAGCAGGAAGAGAGGAAAGACCAGCCGTGCCGAGCGCAGCAGCCCGTACACCGAGGGCATCTGCTCCGGAGCCTCCCCGGATGGGTGGATCCCCGCTTCCGCGCGTTGTGACGCACTGCTCAACATCGGCAGCCGAACTTCCGCCATTGAGAATTGTCAATGCTCATATATTAGTTTTCGTTAATATGCTTGATAAAGTTCCCGATTACCAGAGGAAGCAACCATGTTAGCCACGTTGATTGGTCTGGTGGCGGCGATGATCTTCTCCTTCGCCACCTACATGATATACGGTCTCGAAGGCGTCATGACCCAGCAATGGATCGACCAGGTGTTCTGGGCGCTGATCCTTGCCGGCGTGGCGGTGGGCATCGTCAACAGCATCTGGCGTTGCCTTGCCTGCGAAATCAGCAAGCGCCTCCACAACCAGACCCTCACCGACTGGACCTGCAGCAGCTGCAGGCACTAAAAAGCAGTCAGTGGCCAGTAGTCAGCGGCTTTGTGGTGGGTCGTTGGCTGCTGGCTACGGGCCACTGATTTGCCGATTTCCAGCCGCCCCCGCCAACTGCCAACTGACTACTGACCACTGACTACCTCCACCTCCTCCTTCTCCTGAAGTTCCCACATCTCCGCATACCGCCCGCCCAGGGCCAGCAACCCGGCATGGTTGCCCTGCTCCACGATGCGCCCCTGCTCCATGACCAGGATCCGGTCCGCGTCCACTACGGTGGAGAGACGGTGGGCGATGACCAGGGTGGTGTGGTGCTCGGCCACCTGCGCCAGGGTCTCCTGGATCGCCTTCTCGGTCCTGCTGTCCAGAGACGAGGTGGCCTCGTCGAAGATGAGGATTCGGGGCCGCTTGAGCAGTACCCGGGCGATGGCCACCCGCTGCTTCTCGCCGCCGGAGAGCTTCAGGCCGCGCTCGCCCACCACCGTGTTCCAGCCATCGGGCAGGCGCTCGATGAAATCACGGATGTGGGCCAGCTCCGCCGCCTGCTCCACCTCCTCGCGGCTGGCGTCGGGACGGCCGTAGAGGATGTTGTAGTAGATGGTGTCGTTGAAGAGCACCGTGTCCTGGGGCACGATGCCAATGGCGGCGCGCAGGCTCTCCCGGGTCACTTTCCGGATGTCCTGGCCGTCGATGCGGATGGCGCCGCCGGTGACATCGTAGAAGCGGTAGAGCAGCCGGGCGATGGTGGACTTGCCCGCACCGCTGTGGCCGACGACGGCCACCTTGTGACCGGCTGGAACCTCGAAGTTGAGCTGTTCCAGAATCCGCCGCTCGGGCTGGTAAGAAAAGTCCACGTGATCGAACTCGATGCGTCCGCCTGCCAGCTCCAGCGGCTTGGCATCCGGTGCATCCGTGATCTCCGGCTTGCGTTCCAGCAGCTTGAAGACGAGGTCCATGTCCGCCAGCGAGTACTTGATCTGGCGGTAGACGATGCCGAGGAAACCCAGCGGGATGAAGAGCTGCAGGAGGAAGGCGTTCACCAGCACCAGGTCGCCGATGGACATGGCTCCGGCGGTGACCTGGTGGGCGGCAAAGAACATGATCACCGTGACCCCGGCGGCGATCACCGCCCCCTGGGCGAAGTTGAGCAGGGACATGGAGGTCTGGCTCTTCACCGCCCAGTGTTCCCAGTCGCCCAGCATCTGGTCGAAGCGCGCCACCTCCAGCTTTTCGTTGCCGAAGTACTTCACCGTCTCGTAGTTGATCAGGC
>JALWGP010000015.1 GCA_027038775.1 Sedimenticola sp.
CTGGTCGTCCATGAGCGCCGGTTGGATGCCGAAGAAGGGCTTGCTGGCCGAGCCGGGCTTGAGGCCGTGGGCGCCGGGCAGGGGGGTGATCATGTGGCCGCCGGTCTCGGTCTGCCACCAGGTGTCCACGATGGGGCAGCGGCCGTCGCCCACCACGTGGTAGTACCACTCCCAGGCCTCGGGGTTGATGGGCTCGCCCACGGTGCCCAGCAGGCGCAGGGAGGCGCGGGAGGTTTTCTTCACCATTTCGTCGCCGCAGGCCATGAGGGCGCGGATGGCGGTGGGCGCGGTGTAGAAAATGTTCACCTGGTGCTTGTCCACCACCTGCCAGAAGCGCGAGGCGTCGGGATAGGTGGGAATACCCTCGAACATGAGGGAGATGGCGCCGTTGGCCAGGGGGCCGTAGACGATGTAGGTGTGGCCGGTGACCCAGCCCACGTCGGCGGTGCACCAGTAGATGTCGCCCTCGTGGTAGTCGAAGGTGAGCTTGTGGGTAATGGCGGCGTAGACCATGTAGCCGCCGGTGGTGTGCAGCACCCCCTTGGGTTTGCCGGTGGAGCCGGAGGTGTAGAGGATGAAGAGCGGATCCTCGGCGTCCATCTCCTCCGCAGGACAGTCGGCGGAGGCGCCTTCCATCGCCTCGTGGTACCAGACATCCCGGCCGTCGTTCCAGTCGATGGGATCGCCGCCGCGCCTGACCACCACGCAGGTGTGCACGTTGGGACAGCTCTGGAGGGCCTGGTCGGCGTTGGCCTTGAGCGGCACCTTCTTGCCGCCGCGGATGGACTGGTCGGCGGTGATCACCGTCTGGCAGTCGGAGTCGAGGATGCGGTCCTTGAGCGCGTCGGGGGAGAAGCCGCCGAAGACCACCGAGTGGATGGCGCCGATGCGGGCGCAGGCGAGCATGGCCACCGCCGCCTCGGGGATCATCGGCATGTAGATGGCCACCCGGTCCCCCTTCTTCACGCCGCGGCTCTTGAGCACGTTGGCGAACCTGCACACCTCCTCGTGCAGTTCGCGGTAGGTGATGTGGCGGTCTTCCTCCGGGTCGTCGCCCTCCCAGATGATGGCGGTCTGGTCGCCGCGGGTCTCCAGGTGACGGTCGAGGCAGTTGTAGCAGGCGTTGAGCTTGCCGTTCTCGAACCAGCGGATCCTGATCTCGTCCTTGTAGTCCCAGTCGAGGACGTTGTCCCACTTGCTGAACCAGGTGATGTACTTCCCGGCCTGCTCCGCCCAGAACCCCTCGGGGTCCTCCACGGAGCGCTTGTACATGGCTTCGTACTCTTCGGCGGTGACGTTGGCCTGGGCCGCGAAGGCTTCGGGAACGGGATAGAAGGCTTCTTCGGACATGTCGGGATCTCCCTTGTTGGTTTTGTGGTCTTTGTATTGCACTCCCCGGAACGGGTCAAGTGTGCAACAGGAAATTCTTCAGCGGCGGCGCCCTGCGTCCCCGGCTGTTGGCCGCCTGCACCAGGAAGAGCTCGGCGGTGGCGATGGCGTCGCACAGGGCATTGTGCGCCCGGTAGCGGGGCAGGCCGTACTTCTCCCTGAGATTGAACAGCCGCAGTTCACTGCCCTGGTAGGGCTGGTTCCTTCGCTCCAGTTGCCGTTTTGCCAGGTGCAGGGTGTCGATCACCGGGAACAGCGGGGCCATTCCATAGAGCCGGCGGCACGCTTCTCTCAGGAATCCGGTTTCCACCGCGGCGTGGTGGGCCAGCAGCACCTTGCCCGCCAGCTCCCGCAGCAGGTCGGTGATGACCGCGTCCAGCGGCCGCCCCCCCGCCACCTGGTCATCGGTGAGCTGGTGGATGGCCACGTTGTCGCCCGCGAGGGTGCGCGGGCTCCGGATCACCTGGTGGCGGGCGGTGCGCAGTTCCACCCGGCCGCGGACGACCTCCACGTGACCCACGCTCAGCAGGTGGTCGCTGGCGGGATCCAGGCCGGTGGTCTCGAAGTCCACGGCCAGGATGGGAGCCCGGTCGATGGGGGTGTGCGGCGGGGGAAAGGCGGTGGAGAGGAAGTCGTGCAGGGGGCCGGAAGGTGCCTTGCGGGCCAGCCGCTCGCGCCGGGCATCCAGGCTGAAGGGATTGAACCGCATCAGATCCGGTCGGTCTGGTAGCGCAGCTCCAGGGTCGCCTGCATGGTCTGCACCACCTTGAAGGCGTCCTTGAGGTGCTCGCGCTCCAGTTTCGAGAGCTGGGCCGGCGCCATGAAGTTGTCGGGCGCCTCGCCGGCGGCGATCTGCCGCGCCTGGTGCTCCAGCCGCAGGCGGCTGATGAACTCGAAGGCGTCCTGCAGGTTGGCGGCGCCACCCTGGCTCAGCGACGGGGTGCCTGCGGCCGCCTGCAGCCGGTCCAGGGTGCTGGTCTCCGGCAGGCCCTCGGCCAGGGCGTAGATGCGGGCCATGTCGATGATGGGCACCAGGCCGGAGTGCTTCAGGTCCAGGGTGTCGTCGTGCTGGCCGTCGTGCACCAGCACAAAGTCGCGGAAGAAGCCCAGGGGCGGACGGTGGGTGAGGGCGTTGCGCGTCATGTGGCCGAGGAAGAGCTGGTTCTTGGGGGTTTGTTCCAGGATGCGACCGCGCAGGTTGCTCAGCAGCCGCCGGTCGCCGTGCACCACGCGCATGTCGAAAAAGATGCTGGAGAGCATGAGCGCCTTGGGTTCGGGCTGGTTGATCCAGCGGTCGAAGTAGTCCTGCCACACCGTCTCGGTCTGGCGCCACTCGGGGTTGGAGGCCATGACGTTACCGGGGCAGTAGACAAAGCCGCAGGCGTTCAGCCCGTCGTTGACGAAGCGGGCCAGCGCCTCGAACCAGGCTTCGTGTTCGGGCTGCATCTCGTCGGAGACGATGAGGCCGTTGTCCTGGTCGGAGTGGCTGGTCTGCTCGCGCCGCGCCTGGGAGCCGGCGCAGATCCAGGCGTAGGGCACGGGCGGCGGGCCGATCTCCGCCTCCTTCAGCTCAATGAGGCGGACGGTGAGGGCGTCGGTGACAGCACTCACCGCCTTGCCCACGTGTTCCTGGTCCGCTCCCATGTTCACCAGCTGCATCTGCAGGCGCGGCAGCATGCGGCTCGCCTCCACCAGCTCCTCCACCGACCCCGCCTTGCGGATGGTGCTGGTGAGATGCACCGTGCTCATCCCCTCCTGGCGCATGATGTCGGTGATGGTGAGGATGCCGCGCAGCTCCTGCTCGTCGAACACGGGCAGGTGATGCACCTGCTTGCGGGTCATGGTGAGCAGGGCGTCGAAGAGGCTGTCCGTGGTGCGGGCGGAGATGATTCCGTGGGTCATGATCTCTTCCACCGGCGTCTCCAGCGGCAGGCCGGGCGCCACGCAGCGGGTGCGGATGTCGCGGTCGGTGAGAATGCCGGCGGGTTTCCCCTCCTCCATGAGCAGCAGGGAGGAGATGCCCTTCTCGGTCATCAGCCGGGCGGCGTCCTGGATGGAGATGCCGGGCGGGGCGGTGACCACGGGGCCCTTGCAGTAGTCGCCCGCGTAACTGTGAAGCAGGCTCGACTGGCTCTGTTCCTGGATCCGGCTCACCGCCTCCTTGAGTCGCTGCGCCGCCGAGTGGCGGATGAAATGCAGCACCGAGGGGTCGCCGCTCACCAGCTCTGCGAGCTCTTTGCAGGGGATGCTATAGAGCAAGGTATCCTCGGTTGCCTTTACCGTGAATTCCGGCATCAGCTGGGCGGCGCAGAAGCTGGTGCAGACGTCGCCTTCCCCCAGCATGCCCATGAGGCTCTCCTTCGAATAGAGCGCGATGGCGCCACGGCGGATGATGTAGAGCCGGGAGATCTCCTCACCGTCGGGAGGCACCGGGTGTCCCCGGCGCACGTACTCGATGGAGAGGCGGCCGGCCAGGCGGGTCACCACCTCTTCCGGCAGGCGGTCGAAGGGGGGGATGGCGGCGACGAAGTCGCGGATCTCCTTGAGCTCGATTTCCATGGGGTCAGGGTTTGCGGGTGGTGATTTCGGCAAAGTAGCGGTGTTCTCCACGAACCAGCGCCAGGCGGATCCTCTCCCCCTCGGCCAGGGGGTAGGGCAGCTCCGCCTTCCAGCGCTTGCTGCTGCCGCGGGTGGTCATTCGGATGGGGGGGGCCTTCTCCCTGGCCACCAGCACCCCGTCCACGGGCACGCTGGTGCTCAGGTACACCAGGGTGGTGCTGCCTGGACCCGGCTCGGCGCCGATGTTGACGGCGATCTCCCGGTGGAGCAACTCGCACACCTCACCCAGCAGGCGGCACCGATCGTCTACGACCAGGGGTTTCGCGTTGTTCGCGCTCTCGGTGGATTCCGGCGTGGTGGAGAGCTCGAAGAGGTCGGCGATGATGTATCCCCCCACCATCAGCAGGGGCGCCACCACCAGGGCGATTTTCAGGTGCGGATTGGTGGCCGTGAATTTCCTGATCAGTCCCATCTGCCGTACCTTGTTGCCGGGGCCGGGGGGGCGGAAAGCGTGACCGCCGTGACAGGGCAAGCCTACCACGAATGCGCCTCTTTTTCCGTCGTGCGGGGTGGTTGCGCACTGACCTGGATCAATGCGGCGGCCGCCGTGGGAGATGAGAATGAGCGCGCTTCGGCCGGAGCGTCTATACTCCGGCCTTCACCATTCCAGAGAGAAGGGCATTCCGTACATGAAATGGGCGAAAGCGATTTTCCTTGGGCTGCTGCTCCCGGTACTGCCGGTGGCCGCCGGTTCGTCGAATCCCGGCCAGGATGCGCTGGTGGAGATGGGCCGGCTCAATGGCGTCGCGCTGGCCTGCCGCTACTACGAGCAGACCCGGCGCATCAAGCAGGCGCTCATCGACAACCTGCCCAAGCGCAGGGAACTGGGGCAGCTCTTCGATGATCGAACCAACGAGTCGTTCATGGCCTTCGTGAACTCCGGCGAGCCCTGTCCCTCGCCGGCGGAGTTCGAGGCGGGTGTGGAGAGAGCCATCCGCTGGATCGAACAGGCGTTCGAAGGACAGTCGCTTTGAACCCGTTGACGGAACCCGGCACTCACCCACTGGAGCTGGCATGAAAAACCGGTTGTTCCAACTGCTTCCGTTGCTGGTGCTGCTTCTTTCTTCCACGGTATTCGCCGCCGGCAGCGGCGAGTTTCGCGTGGTGGTCAGCATCAAGCCGGTCCACTCGCTGCTCAGCGCCCTCCTGCAGGGGGTGACGGAGCCGGAGCTCGTCGTGGGGCCCGGCAGGACCCCTTACGGCTACCGGATGACGGAGGCGCAGGAGAAGGCGCTGCAGCAGGCCGACCTGGTGGTCTGGGTGGGGCCGGAACTGGAGCGCTTCCTGGTGGAGCCGGTACGCGGGCTGCCCAAGGGCGTCGAGGTGCTCACGCTGCTCGACAGCGATGCCATGAAGATCCTGCCGTCGCGCTGGGACGACGTCAGCCGGGACCCCTATTTCTGGCTCGACAGCCGCAACGTGCTCATTCTCATCGACGAGCTCACCCGCTACCTCATGGAGCGGGATCCGGCGCGCACCCACCTCTACCGGCGCAACCGCGACCGCCTCTTCGAGAAGGTGGCCGAGCTCGACCGCAGGCTCGAGTACGGCTACCGGGGACTCAAGGGTGGGGTGATCCTCAACTACTACGATACCCTCCAGTATTTCGAACAGGCCTACGCGCTGAAGGTGGGCGGCACCATCGCCCGCGACCCGGAATCGCCGGTGGATGCGGCGCGGCTGCTGCGCGAGCGCGCCCGGCTGTTGGAGGGCGGCTACGCCTGCGTGCTCACCGAGGCAGGCATGAAGATGC
>JALWGP010000016.1 GCA_027038775.1 Sedimenticola sp.
GCAGAGCGGCATTCCCACCCTGGTGCTGGCCGCCACGCCGCCGGCCAGCACCAGGGTGGGAATGCCGCTCTGCTGCACCGCCCGGCGGCACTTGATGACCAAGGTGTCCACCACCGCCTCCTCGAAGGCGCGGGCGATGTCGGCCTTGAGCCGCTCCAGCGCCTCGCCGTCGAGCCCCCTCGACTCCTTTTTCAGGGTGGTGAGGGTGAAGGTCTTGAGCCCGCTGAAGCTGAAGTCCAGTCCGGGGCGGTCCACCATGGGACGCGGGAAGCGGAAACGCCCGGGATCCCCCCGCCCGGCCAGCTCAGCCACGGCGGGACCGCCGGGATAGCCGAGCCCGAGCAGCTTGGCGGTCTTGTCGAAGGCCTCGCCGGCGGCGTCGTCCAGGGACCCGCCCAGCAGGCGGTAGCATCCCACTCCCCGCACCTCCACCAGCATGGTGTGGCCACCGGAGACCAGCAGGGCGACGAAAGGAAAGGCGGGCGGATCGGGTTCCAGCATGGGAGCCAGCAGGTGTCCCTCCATGTGGTGCACCTCCACCGCCGGCACGCCCCAGGCCCAGGCCAGGCTGCGTGCCAGGCCGGCACCAGTGAGCAGCGCCCCCACCAGGCCGGGGCCGGCGGTGTAGGCCACCCCCTGCACCTCGATTCCCTCCATGTCCGCCTCGTCGAGCACCGCCCGGATGAGCGGCGCCAGCCGGCGGATGTGGTCGCGCGAGGCGAGCTCGGGCACCACCCCGCCGTACTCGGCGTGGAGTTCCACCTGGGAGTGGAGCCGGTGGGCCAGCAGCCCACGGCTGCCGGAGTAGAGCGCCACGCCCGTCTCGTCGCAGGAGCTCTCCACCCCCAGCACCAGATCGACATCCAGGCTTTCGCTCACAGAACCTCCGGCGGTTGAGTTGACGAGGTCCGGGACCGCCACGATAAATTGCAAATCCTTCGGGAAAGGGATAGAATCCCGCGCCTTGATGCCCAAGGCCCGGTGGGCCCCAGGCAAGGCAACCAGTTTACCCATGTGAATCGAGGAAGCAATGCCCAGCGTACGCGTTAAAGAGAACGAACCCTTCGAAGTTGCCATGCGCCGCTTCAAGCGCGCCTGTGAAAAAGCCGGCGTTCTGGCCGAGGTGCGCCGCCGCGAGTACTACGAGAAGCCCACCTGGGAGCGCAAGCGCAAGGCCGCCGCCGCGGTGAAGCGCTGGCAGAAGAAGGTGGCCCGCGAAAGCCGCAGGTTCGAACGCCAGTACTGATTCCCGCCATGCTCAAGGAGCGCATCACCCAGGAAATGAAGGCCGCCATGAAGGGCGGCGACAAGGCGCGTCTGGGTGTCATCCGCCTGATCCTGGCCGCCCTCAAGCAGGTGGAGGTGGACGAGCGCACCGAGCTGGACGACAACCGCGTCATCGCCATCCTCGACAAGATGGTGAAACAGCGCCGCGACTCGGTGGAACAGTACGAGAAGGCTGGCCGTACCGAGCTGGCCGACCAGGAGAAGTACGAGATCTCCGTCATCCAGGAGTTCCTGCCCCAGCCCCTGGGCGAGGAGGAGATCGAGGCCCTCATCGAAGAGGCCATCGCCGCCACCGGCGCCACCTCCATGAAGGAGATGGGCAAGGTGATGGGCATGCTCAAGCCGAAGCTGCAGGGCCGCGCCGACATGGGCGCGGTGAGTGGCCGCATCAAGCAGAAGCTCTCCGGCTGATCCCTCTGCTACACTTTCCGCGTGGCCGGAAAGATCCCCCCTGAATTCATCGACCAGCTGCTCTCGCGGGTGGACGTGGTGGACGTCGTCAACCAGCGCGTGCCGCTGCAGCGCGCCGGCCACGAGTACAAGGCGCGCTGCCCCTTCCACGAGGAGAAGACCCCCTCCTTC
>JALWGP010000017.1 GCA_027038775.1 Sedimenticola sp.
TTCTCGGCGGCGGAAAAACGCGGTTTTCCGCCGCTTCCGCTTCGCGTCGCACCTCCCTGTGCGTAGGTAGGAGGCCCGCCCCCGGGCCGAACTCGAAAACATTCGCGGCGAGGGCGCCGCTCCTACGGTTCGGTAGGGGGCCCGCCTCGGGCCGAATTTCGAACATTCGCGGCGGGGGCGCCGCTCCCACGGGTCGGTGGGGCCCGGTTCAGAACAGCTCTTCCGTCCCTTGCCCCGCCGGCTTGCCGCTCTCCTGTGCGTCGAACAGGTCCGGTTCCCGCTGCTCTTCCAGCAGGGGTGGCTCGGTGCCGGGGCGGAAGATCTCGAACATGCTGCTGGGGCGGTTGCCCGAAACCCGCAGCCCGGTGGCCTTGTCGATGCGGGCGACAACCAGGGAGGGGGGCATCTTCGGCGGATCGTCCGGGATCTCCTTCAGTGCCACCTTCATGAACTCCATCCAGGCGGGCAGGGCCACGCGGCCACCCACCTCCTTCTTGCCCAGCGTGCGGTTGTCGTCGAATCCCACCCAGGCCACGGTGACGATGTGCTGGTTGTAGCCGTTGAACCAGGCGTCCCGCTGGTCGTTGGTGGTGCCGGTCTTGCCGGCGAGATCCTTGCGCCCCAGTGCCCGGGCGCGCCAGCCGGTGCCGCGGGTGATCACGTCCTGCATCATGGAGTACATGATGTAACGGTTCTCTTCGTCCAGGGTCCTCGGCGCGGGACGGCACTCCCCTTTTTCAGCTTCGCAACCGGCCACCAGCGGGTCGGCCTCGTAGAGAACTTCGCCGTTGCGCTCGATGCTCCGGATGTACCAGGGCTCCACCAGGTAGCCGCCATTGGCGAGCACGGCATAGGCGCGGGCCATCTGCAGTGGCGTCACCTCGCCGCTGCCCAGCGCCAGGGAGAGGCCGTGGGGGAGCTGGTCCGGATCGAAGCCGAAGCGCCGGGCGTGTTCCAGCGCGTGCTCGATGCCCATGGAGCGCAACAGCCGGATGGAGACCAGGTTGCGCGACTTGGTCAGTGCCAGCCGCAGCCGCGTGGGACCGAAGAACCTGCCGCTGTAGTTCTCGGGTCGCCAGCTGTCGCCGCTGCCGTCGTCCTCCACCACGACGGGCGCGTCGTTGATCACGCTGGCGGCCGTGAAGCCGGCTTCCAGGGCGGCGGAGTAGATGATCGCCTTGAAGCCGGAGCCGGGTTGCCGTTTCGCCTGGGTGACGCGGTTGAACTTGCTGGAATAGAAATCGTACCCCCCCACCAGTGCGAGGATGGCGCCGTTCTTCGGGTCGAGAGAGACCAGGGCGCCACTGACGTCGGGCACCTGGGCCAGCCGCCAGTAGGGCGGGGCAGGTTCCGCCTCCTGCTTCTTTCCCTTTTTCTTCTCCTTCGGCGCCTCATCCTGCCAGAGCTGGATGCGAGCGAGGTCTCCCGGGGCAAGGATCTCCGTGGCGCGTTCCGGGGCCGGGCCGCGCTTGTTGACTTCCAGGTAGCGCCGCGCCCACTTCAGTCCCTTCCAGGGGAGGGTGATCTCGCCCTTCTTGCCGGCGTGGACGACAGCCTCCTTTTCTCCGACCGAAATGACCAGGGCGGGCAGCAGGTCGCCCACCGGGGGGTGCTTCCTGAGGAGCGCATCCCTTTCTGCCGGAGAGTCCGGCAGCGAATCGAAATGGGCCTCGGGTCCCCGCCATCCGTGGCGCCGGTCGTAGGCGACGAGCGCCTTGCGCAGCGCCGTGTTGGCCGCTTCCTGCAGTTTCGAGGTGACGGTGGTGTGGACCTCGAACCCTCCCGTATAGGCCTCGCTGCCGTAGTCGCGCACCATCCGGTCGCGCACCATTTCGGCGACATAGGGGGCCTCCACCTCGATCTCCG
>JALWGP010000018.1 GCA_027038775.1 Sedimenticola sp.
GCGGGGGCGCCACTCCTACGTGGATTCCGCCATACCCACCGTAGGAGGCCCGCCCCCGGGCCGAACTCCGAACGATTCGCGGCGGGGGCGCCGCTCCTACTTTCTCGCGGGAAGACGCAACGCCATCAGGACAACGAACACCGCCAGGTAGACCAGCGGCTCGCGCACGTCCGCCTTCACCAACCACCAGTAGTGGAGCCCCCCCAGCAGCGCCGCCACGTAAACCAGACGGTGGAGCCGCTTCCAGTTCGCGCCCAAGCGGCGCATGCTCCAGGTGTTGGAGGTGGCCGCCAGCGCCAGCAGGATGAGAAAGGCGCCGAAACCCACCACGATGTAGGGCCGCTTGACCAGGTCCGCCAGGACCTCGCTCCACAACAGCTCCCGGTCCAGTACCAGCCAGACGGCGAAGTGGAGCGCAGCGTAGAAGAAGCTGAAGAGTCCCAGCATGCGCCGCCAGAGCACCGGCCGCCGCCAGCCGGTGAAACGCCGGAGCGGCGTCACCGCCAGGGTCACCAGCAGCAGGCGCAATGTCCAGTCGCCGGTGCCGTGGAGCAGCGCCTCCACCGGGTTGGGCTGGAGGGCACCGGCATACAGCCCCCACACCATCCACATCAGGGGAAGGAGACACAAGACGAAAATCGCCGGCTTGTACGCTTTCACCCACACCGCTTTACTGCCCCCCCCTGGATTCATTGCACCTGTCGGGCTGACAGTCGGCGAGAAGTGTAAGCCCCCGGCTGGAAACCACAATACGGATCACCGACGACTGGCGGCTTCCCGCTTTCCCGCCCGCGGTGATCCGGTGGCCTTGGCGGGTCCACAATCAACGGTTCAGAAATATTTCGTCAGGTCCATGCCCCGGTAGAGGTGTGCCACCTCCTCGGCATAACCGTTGAAGGGCAGCGTGGGCTGCTTCCCGGCGAAGATCCCCCGTCCGAGCACCCGCTCCCGCTTCTGGCTCCAGCGCGGGTGGTCCACGGCGGGATTGACGTTGGCGTAGAAGCCGTACTCGTGGGGGGCCATGCGGTTCCAGGTGGTGCGCGGCTGGGTCTCGGTGAAGCGGATGGAGACGATGGACTTGATGCTCTTGAAGCCGTACTTCCAGGGCACTATCAGGCGCAGGGGCGCGCCGTTCTGCGCCGGGAGCTCCTTCCCGTAGAGCCCGGTGGCGACGAGGGTGAGGGGGTGCATCGCCTCGTCCATGCGCAGTCCCTCCACGTAGGGCCAGTCGAGCACCCGGCGCTTCTGTCCCGGCATGCGCTCGGGATCGTAGAGGGTGCGGAACTCCACGTATTTCGCGTTCGAGGTGGGTTGAAAGCGCTTGAGCAGTGCCGAGAGCGGAAAACCGTCCCAGGGCACCACCATGGCCCAGGCCTCCACGCAACGGAAACGGTAGATGCGCTCCTCGCGGGGAAAGAGGCGCAACAGCTCCTCGATGTCCAGGATGCCCGGTTTCTCGCACGCCCCCGAGACCTCGATGCTCCATGGCCGGGTCTTCAGAAAATGGGCGTTTTCCGCCGGGTCCCCCTTGCCCGTGCCCAGTTCATAGAAATTGTTGTAGCGGGTGACGTACTTCCAGGGAGTCGGTTCGAGCTTTCCCGACGCTTCCGCTTCCGCCCCCTCACCCGGCTTGCCCGAAAAGGCGGCTGCCAGCCCCCCTGCTCCCCCGGCTGCAATTCCCAGCCCGGCGAGGCCGGCGGCCTTCATGATCCGCCGGCGATCACGCCACAGCTTCTCGTCGGTGATGCCGGATGGGGGGATGCGTGGCGGGCGGTATCTGCTCATGGATGGTTTCCAAATCGATTCCGTGTTCACCAAGAAGAACGGGGCAGGCGCCGGAATCTTTCATCCGGCGTCCACC
>JALWGP010000019.1 GCA_027038775.1 Sedimenticola sp.
GAGACGCTGAAAGACGTCATGAAACGGCGGGGCCTCACCGAAAAGGACATCCTGGCGGCGGCCAAGACTTATACTCCCACCGGTGGGCGTGACGAATACCTGGCCTTCAGTTCCGGTGGCCAGAGCGGTCAGGTGATCGTCTATGGGGTGCCCTCCATGCGCATCCTGAAGTACATCGGCGTGTTCACTCCGGAACCCTGGCAGGGCTATGGTTTCGACGACGAGTCCAAGGCGGTACTGGCCCAGGGACGGATCGATGGTAAGGACATCCTTTACGGGGATACTCACCACCCTGCTTTCTCAGAGGAAAATGGTGACTACGACGGCAAGTATCTGTTCATCAACGACAAGGCAAACCCCCGTGTCGCGGTCATCGACCTGAAGGATTTCGAGACCAAGCAGATCGTGGTCAACCCGCTGTTCCGTTCGGAGCACGGCGGTGCCTTCGTCACCCCCAATACCGAATACGTGATGGAGGCGACGCAATATCCGGCGCCGCTGGGCAAGTCGGTCTACGTGCCGCGGTCGCAGGTCAACGAGAAGTTCCGCGGCGCGCTCACCTACTGGAAGTTCGACCGCAAGAAGGGGCGCATCGATCCGTCGAAGTCCTTCACCTTCGAGCTGCCGCCCTATTCGCAGGACCTGTCCGACGCCGGCAAGCTGGGCACCTACGGCTGGGGCTTCACCAACTCGTTCTGCACCGAGCGTTACGTGGGTGGCATCGAGAAGGGGCGTCCGCCGTTCGAGGCCGGTTGCTCGCAGAAGGACACCGACTTCCTGCACGTGACCAACTGGAAGAAGGCGGAAGAGCTGATCAAGGCCGGCAAGATCAAGACCATGGATATCGGCGGGATGAAGGTCATCCCCATCTCCGAGTCGATCAAGCACGGCCTGCTGTTCCTGATTCCGGAGCCCAAGTCGCCGCACGGCGTGGACGTGACGCCCGACGGCAAGTACATCGTCGTGTCCGGCAAGCTGGACACCCATACCTCCGTGTATGACTGGGCCAAGATCAAGGCGTTGATCGAGAAGAAGGATTTCGCCGGCAAGGATCCCTACGGCATTCCCATTCTCGACCTGAAGAAGTCCCTGCACACGCAGGTGGAAGTGGGTCTGGGTCCGCTGCACACGCAGTTCGATTCCAAGCCCTGCGTGGCCTACACGTCCATCTACGTGGACTCGATGGTCACCAAGTGGGACTACTGCAAGGGCAAGGTGCTGGATCAGCTCCACATCCACTACAACATCGGCCACCTGATGACCATGGAGGGCGACACCGTCAAGCCGAAGGGCAAGTATCTGGTGGCGCTGAACAAGCTGGCCATCGACCGCTTCCAGCCCGTTGGCCCGCTGCACCCGCAGAACCACCAGCTCATCGACATCTCCGGCGACAAGATGGAGCTGCTCTATGACATGCCGGTGCCGCTGGGCGAGCCGCACTATGCGGTGGCCATCGAGGCCAAGAAGCTCAAGCCCGTGGTGCGCTACAAGCTGGGCTGGGATTCGCGCAACGACCGCCGTCACCCGTATCGCACCCGTCCGGGCCGCGAGAAGATCGTGAAGAAGGACGGCGTGGTGCACGTCTATGCCACGGTGATCCGCTCGCACATCACGCCCGAGATCATCGAGGTCGAGGAGGGTGACACGGTCTCCATCCACGTCACCAACGTGGAGCGCGCGGAGGACGAAACCCACGGCTTCGCCATTTCCGGCACCAACGTGAACCTCTCCATCGAACCGGGCAAGACGGTCTCGGCCACCTTCAAGGCCGACAAGGCGGGCATCTATCCGTACTACTGCACGGAGTTCTGCTCGGCCCTGCACCTGGAGATGGAGGGCATCCTGGTGGTCAAGCCGAAGG
>JALWGP010000020.1 GCA_027038775.1 Sedimenticola sp.
CACCGGCTTCGGCGACAAGAAGGTCGGCGTCATCAAGGCGGTGCGCGGCCTCACCGGCCTTGGCCTGAAGGAGGCCAAGGAGGCCGTGGAGGGCGTGCCCACCGTGCTGAAGGAAGGCGTGAGCAAGGAAGAGGCCGAAGAGGCCAAGAAGGCACTCGAAGAAGCTGGCGCGACCGTCGAGATCAAGTAACACCGATCTTGACTGGCGCCATTGCATAGCCGGAAATGGCTGGTGGCCTTCGGGCCACCGGCCTTTTCCCGCTTCTGCAGAATTTTTCCCGCGAGGGTGCAGGCTGGCAACAGCCGCAAGAGTCGGACCAGAACTGAGGGAAGGCAAGCATGGCCTATTCTTTTACAGAGAAAAAACGCATTCGCAAGGATTTCGGCAAGCGCGGCAGCGTGCTCGAGATCCCCTTTCTGCTTGCGACGCAGATCGATTCCTACCGCAACTTCCTGCAGGCGGACAAGAAGCCCGAGGAGCGGGCCATGCAGGGCCTGCATGCTGCGTTCAGCTCGGTTTTCCCCATCGTCAGTCACAACGGCAGCGCCGCGCTGGAGTACGTGAGCTACCGTCTTGGCGAACCCATGTTCGACGTGCGCGAGTGCCAGCTGCGCGGCGTGACCTATGCCGCGCCCCTGCGCGTGCTGGTGCGCCTGGTGATCTACGACCGCGATGCGCCGGCCGGCGTCAGGCGGGTCAAGGACGTGAAGGAGCAGGAGATCTACATGGGCGAACTGCCGCTCATGACCGAGACCGGCACCTTCGTCATCAACGGCACCGAGCGGGTCATCGTCTCCCAGCTGCACCGTTCGCCCGGGGTCTTCTTCGACCACGACAAGGGCAAGACCCACTCCTCGGGCAAGCTGCTCTTCTCCGCCCGGGTGATCCCCTACCGCGGTTCCTGGCTCGACTTCGAGTTCGATCCCAAGGACCTGGTCTTCGTGCGCATCGACCGCCGGCGCAAGATCCCGGCCACCGTGCTGCTGCGCGCGCTGGGCTATGACACCCGCGAGATCCTCGACTACTTCTTCGAGACCGACACCTTCACCTTCGACGGCGACAAGATCCGCCTCGACCTGGTGCCCAAGCGCCTGCGCGGCGAGACCGCCGTGTTCGACATCAAGGCCGGCAAGAAGGTGATCGTGGAGGCCAACAAGCGCATCACCGCGCGCCACATCCGCGAGCTGGAGAAGGCGGGCGTGGACAAGCTGGAAGTGCCCGACGAGTACCTGGTGGGCAAGGTGCTGGCCCACGACGTGGTGGACGCAGAGACCGGCGAACTGCTGGGCGCCGCCAACGACGAGATCACGCCGGAGATGGTGCAGGCCTTCAAGGAGAAGGGGGTCAAGACCCTCAACACCCTCTTCACCAACGACCTGGACCACGGCCCCTACATCTCCGAGACCCTGCGCCTGGACCCCACCTCCACCCAGCTCGAGGCCCAGGTGGAGATCTACCGCATGATGCGTCCGGGCGAGCCGCCCACCAAGGAGGCGGCCCAGAACCTGTTCCACAACCTCTTCTTCACCGACGAGCGCTACGACCTGTCGGCGGTGGGGCGCATGAAGTTCAACCGTCGCCTGGGACGGGACGAGACGGAGGGTCCCGGCATCCTCTACGACGGCAAGTATTTCGGCCAGCGCGACGACGAGGCGTCGAAGGCGCTGGTGGAGAAGTACGGCGACCGCTCCGACATCGTGGACGTGCTCAAGACCCTGGTGGACATCCGCGACGGCAAGGGCACCACCGACGACATCGACCACCTGGGCAACCGCCGCGTGCGCTGCGTGGGCGAGATGGCCGAGAACCAGTTCCGCGTGGGCCTGGTGCGCGTGGAGCGCGCGGTGAAGGAA
>JALWGP010000021.1 GCA_027038775.1 Sedimenticola sp.
GCTGATGGCCGAGGGCAAGATATTGCCCTACCTGGACATGCCCCTGCAGCACGGCAGCGAGCCCGTCCTCAAGGCCATGGGGCGGCCGGCGGCCACCGAGAAGGTGCTCGACCGAATCGCCGGCTGGCGCTGCCAGTGCCCGGAACTGACGCTCCGCTCCACCTTCATCGTCGGCTTTCCCGGCGAGACCGAGGCCGACTTCGAGATCCTCCTCGACTTCCTGCGCGAGGCGCGCCTGGACCGGGTGGGCGCCTTCGCCTACTCGCCGGTGGAGGGGGCGGCGGCCAACGCGCTGCCGGGCGCGGTGCCCGAGGCGGTGAAGCAGGAGCGCTTGGCCCGCTTCATGGAGGTGCAGGCGGCCATCAGCGCGGAGAAACTGGCGGAGAAGGTGGGCAGCCGCACCATCGTGCTGGTGGACGAGGTCACCGACGAGGCCATCCTGGCGCGGGGACCCGGGGACGCCCCCGAGATCGACGGCCGGGTGATCCTGCCGCCCGAGTGGGAGCTGGAGGCGGGGGACTTCGTGGAGGTGGAGATCACCGGCGCCGACGAGCACGACCTCTTCGGCACCCCGGTTGAATAGGGCAGAGTCTATATCGAGCATAGAAAATATCGATTTTTGTCGATATCCGCCCTTGTCCAGAATGGGCACACCGGTTCCTTGCCACGGGAGGAATGCCCCATGCCGCTGGTGAACATGAAGCAGATGCTCGAACACGCCCACGCCAACGGGTACGCCGTGGGCGCCTTCGACCTGGTGAGCCTCGATTTCCTGCAGGGGATCCTGGAGGGGGCCGAGCGCTGCCGGGCCCCGGTCATCCTCAGCCTGGCCGAGTCCCACTTCGACTACTTCGATTTCGACCTGGCCATGCCGGCGGTGATGGCCGCCGCCGAGCGCGCCGGTGTGCCGGTGGCCATCCACCTGGACCACGGCGCCAGCCTGGAGTCGGCCGTGCGCGGCATTCACCTCGGCTGCAACGGCGTGATGGTGGATGCCTCCCACCTGCCGCTGGAGGAGAACATCGCCGCCACCCGTGAGGTGGTGGAAATGGCCCGTGGCTGCGGCGTGCCGGTGGAGGGTGAGCTGGGCTACGTGCCGGGCGTGGAGGGCGAGGACGCCGAGCGCCATCCCGGCGAGATCGCCTACACCTCGGTGGAGGACGCCGCGCGCTACGTGGAGGAGAGCGGCGTCGATTTCCTGGCCGTCTCCATCGGTACCGTCCACGGGCGCATGAAGGGCGAGCCCAGGCTCGATTTCGAACGCCTCGAGGAGATCGACAGGGCGCTGGGCATCCCCCTGGTGATCCACGGCGGCACCGGTCTCTCCGGCGACCAGTTCCGCCGCCTGATCGAGCGCGGCGTGAGCAAGATCAACTACTACACCGCCCTGGCCGACGCCGCCGGGGAGCGCATCGCCGCCAACCTGGAAAGGGGCGCGCGGGGCTACACCAGCCAAGTGAAGGGGATTCGCGAGGCCATCGCCGCCGAGGTGGAGCGCTGCATCCGCCTGTGGGGGGGCGGGGGCCGGGCCGACGAGGTGCTGGCTGCCGCCGAGCCCTGGCTGCCGGTGGAGCACATCATCCTCTACAACGTGGAGGGGCTGGACGAGGCGGGCGTCGAGGCCATGATGGCCGAGGGGCGCCGGGTGCTCTCGGCCATTCCCGGCGTGCTGGCGGTGGACACCGGCCGCGCGGTGAAGGAGGGCGCCGACTACCGCTACTGCTGGCGGGTGCGCTTCTGCCACCCCGCCGTCATCGACAGCTACCGCGACCACCCGGACCACGTGGCCTTCGCCGACGAGCGCTTCCGCCCCTATGCCGGCGGGCGGGTCTCCATTGACTACCGGCTGGTGC
>JALWGP010000022.1 GCA_027038775.1 Sedimenticola sp.
GGGTGGCCCAGATCCAGCCGGGCCGCATGCTCTACGAGATCGAGGGTGTACCGGAGGAACTGGCGCGCGAAGCCTTCAAGCTGGCTTCCGCCAAGCTGCCGGTGGAGACCACTTTTGTCAAACGGACGATCATGTGATGAAAGCGAGTGAACTGCGGGAAAAATCCCAGGAAGAACTGCGGGAGACGCTGCACGAGCTGCTGAAGGAGCAGTTCAACCTGCGCATGCAGCAGGGCACCGGCCAGCTGGCGAGACACCACCAGGTCCGGCAGGTGCGCCGTGACATCGCGCGCGTGAAGACGGTCATGAACGAGAAGCGGAAGGCAGGCTGAAGATGAGCGAGCAACAACAGACGAACCGCACGCTGCAGGGGCGGGTGATCAGCGACCGGATGGACAAGTCCATCACCGTCCAGGTGGAGCGTCGCGTGAAGCACCCCATCTACGGCAAGTACATCCGCCGTTCCACCAAGGTGCACGCGCACGACGAGAACAACGAGTGCCGCATCGGTGACACCGTGGTGGTGGAGCAGTGCCGCCCGCTCTCCAAGACCAAGAAGTGGCGCCTGGTGAAGGTGGTCGAGCGCGCCAGTTGAACATGGCTTCGGCCAGCCGGTCGAAGAGAAACGGAAACAGATTAGGGTAGTGTCATGATCCAGATGCAAACCATGCTGAACGTAGCCGACAACAGCGGCGCCAAGAAGGTTCAGTGCATCAAGGTGCTGGGCGGATCCCACCGCCGCTACGCCGGCATCGGGGACATCATCAAGGTCTCCGTGAAGGACTCCATTCCGCGCGGCAAGGTGAAGAAGGGCGACGTCTACAACGCCGTGGTGGTACGCACCAAGAAGGGTGTGCGCCGTCCCGACGGCTCCGTCATCCGCTTCGACGGCAACGCCGCGGTGCTGCTCAACAACCAGCTGCAGCCCATCGGCACCCGCATCTTCGGCCCCGTCACCCGCGAACTGCGCGGCGAGCGTTTCATGAAGATCATTTCGCTGGCACCCGAGGTGCTCTGAGGTAGTCATGGCTAGAAAGATTCGCAAAGGCGACGACGTCATCGTCCTCGCAGGCAAGGACAAGGGCAAGCGCGGCACCGTGCTCAAGGTGCTGGAAGACCGCGTGGTGGTGGAGAACATCAACCTGGCCAAGAAGCACGTCAAGCCCAATCCCATGAAGGGCGAGCCCGGAGGCATCGTCGAGAAGGAGATGCCGCTGCACATCTCCAACGTGGCGCTCTTCAATCCCGTGACCAACAAGGCCGACCGCGTGGGCTTCAAGATCCTCGAGGACGGTCGCAAGGTCCGCATATTCAAGTCCAACGGCGAAGTCGTGGATGTTTGAGGCAGGCAGTCCAATGGCAAGATTACAGGATCATTACAAAGAGAAAGTGGTGCCGGCGCTCATGGAGAAATTCGGCTACAAGAGCGTCATGCAGGTGCCGCGCATCGAGAAGATCACCCTCAACATGGGCGTGGGTGAGGCGGTGGCCGACAAGAAGGTGCTGCAGTTCGCCATGGACGACATGGCGAAGATCTCCGGCCAGAAGCCCATCGTCACCAAGGCGCGCAAGTCGGTGGCCGGCTTCAAGATCCGCGAGGGGTGGCCCATCGGCTGCAAGGTGACCCTGCGTGCCGAGCGCATGTACGAGTTTCTCGATCGCCTCATCAACGTCGCCATCCCGCGGATCCGTGATTTCCGCGGCCTGAGCCCCAAGTCCTTCGACGGCCGGGGCAACTACAGCATGGGGGTGAAGGAGCAGATCATCTTCCCCGAGGTGGACTACGACAAGATCGACGCGCTGCGCGGCATGGACATCACCATCACCACCACCGCGCGCACGGACGAGGAA
>JALWGP010000023.1 GCA_027038775.1 Sedimenticola sp.
CGCCCCGCCCTGGCGGAGGAGCTGCGCCGATACCCGGAAGTTTTCCGGGTATTTCCGGAGCGGATCGAGCTGGCGCCCGGCCTGGGCGATTTCGAGGCGCGCAGCCGGGCCCTGGCGGTGGTGGGCGAGCAGCTCGCCGAGCTGGGGCTGGTGACCCCGCCCATGGGCGAGCCCTACCCGGTGACGCCGGGCGGGCGCGAGGAGGCGCTGTGCGTCATGGACCGTGCCGTGGCCGCCTTCTTCGGCGTGCGCGCCTTCGGCCAGCACCTCAACGGCTACGTGCGTACCGGCGAGGACATCCGGATGTGGGTGGCGCGCCGCGCCCGGGACCGGCTGGTCTTTCCCGGCCACCTCGACCACCTGGTGGCCGGCGGGTTGCCCTGGGGGGTGAGCCTGCAGGAGAACCTGGAGAAGGAGTGCATGGAGGAGGCGGGAATCCCCCCCGAACTGGCCCGCCGGGCGGTGCCCGTGGGCGTGGTGAGCTACAATAGAGTGGCCAGGCGGGGCTACCGTCCCGATGTGCTCTACTGCTACGACCTGGAACTTTCCGCCGATTTCGAACCTCGAAACACGGACGGCGAGGTGGAATCCTTCTCCCTGTTGCCCCTGGAGGAGGTGGCCCGCCTGGTGAGGGAGACCGACGAATTCAAGCTCAACTGCAACCTGGTGATCATCGATTTCCTGATCCGTCACGGATTTCTTCGCCCGGATGAGCCAGAATACCTGCTACTCAACCTGGGACTGAGGCGCCCCCCCGGCCACGCCGGGCCCGCGGGCCCCCGATGAACCGAACGATGAAAATGCAAAGACTCAACCGCTGGATCCTGCTGTTCTGCCTGCTGACCTTCGGCGGCGCGGCGCTCGCCATGGTCAAGGAGGTGCCCCTGGAGGCGCTCAAGCCCGACAAGCGGCTGCGCCAGACCGCGCTCATCGTCAACCAGGTGCTGCAGAAGTACCACTACCGCAAGGTGAAGCTGGACGACGAGCTCTCCTCGCACATCTTCGACAAGTACCTGGAATCCTGCGATCCCAACAAGAGCTTCTTCACCCAGGAGGACGTCCGGGAGTTCGAGAAGTACCGTCACAAGCTGGACGAGGCCATCGCCCACGGCTGGCTGGAGCCCGCCTTCGAGATCTTCCGCCGTTTCCGCGAGCGGGTGGACCAGCAGATCTCCTGGGCGCTGGAGCTGCTGGAGAGGAACCCGTTCGACTTCACCCGCAAGGAGACCTACCGCTTCGACCGCAAGGACGCGCCCTGGGCGAAGGACGAGGCCGCCCTGAAGGAGCTCTGGCGCAAGCGGGTGAAGAACGACATCCTGGGGCTGCGCCTGGCCGGCAAGGACGAGGAGAAGATCCGCGAGACCCTGGAGAAGCGCTACAGGACCCTGCGCCGCCGGGTGCACCAGCTGGACGCCGACGAGGTGTTCCAGACCTTCATCAACGCCTACACCCTGAGCATCGAGCCGCACACCGCCTACATGTCGCCCGAGCGCTCGGAGAACTTCGACATCTCCATGCGGCTGTCGCTCCAGGGCATCGGCGCCGTGCTCAGCAGCAAGGACGAGTACACCGAGGTGCAGAAGGTGGTACCCGGCGGCCCGGCCGACAAGAGCGGCCAGCTCAAGCCGGGTGACCGCATCATCGGTGTGGCCCAGGGTCGCACCGGCGAGATGGAGGACGTGGTGGGCTGGCCGCTGCAGGACGTGGTGGAGAAGATCCGCGGCCCCAAGGGAACGGTGGTGCGCCTCAGCGTCCTGCCCAAGGCGTCGGGCGCCCAGGGCGCCGCGCGCGAGATCTCCATCGTGCGCGACCAGATCAAGCTGGAGGACCAGGCCGCCAGGTCGGAACTCCTCGAGATCGACGGCATGCGTTTCGGCGTCATCGAGCTGCCCGCCTTCTACCGTGATTTCCGCGCCCAGGCCGCCGGCCGCAAGGACTTCCGCAGCACCACCCGCGATGTGCGCAGGCTCATCACCGAGCTGAAGAAGCAGAAGGTGGACGGCATCATCATGGACCTGCGTAACAACGGCGGGGGTTCCCTCACCGAGGCCATCGAGCTCACCGGGCTCTTCATTCCCCACGGCCCGGTGGTGCAGGTGAAGGACTCCCAGGGGCGCGTCGAGGTGGAGCGGGACACCGATCCCGGCGAGGTCTACACCGGGCCGCTGGCGGTGCTGGTGAACCGCAACAGCGCCTCCGCCTCCGAGATCTTCGCCGCTGCCATCCAGGACTACGGCCGGGGCCTGGTCATCGGCGAGCCCACCTTCGGCAAGGGCACGGTGCAGACCCTGGTGGAACTGGGGCAGTTCTCGCGTGACAAGGAGGACATCGGCCGCCTGCGCCTCACCATCGCCCAGTTCTTCCGGGTGCAGGGGGGCAGCACCCAGAACCGCGGAGTGGTCCCCGACGTCACCTTCCCCACCGCGCCGGAAGACGACGAGCACGGTGAACGCTCCCTGGAGAACGCGTTGCCCTGGACCCGCATCAAGGCGGTGGAGCACGATCAGTTGGGCAGGGTGGAGGTGGCCCTGTTGCGCAACCGGCACCAGCAGCGGGTGAAGCAGGACCCGGGATTCGTCTACCTCGTGGAACAGGGCAAGGCGCTGCGCGAGCTGAACGAGGAGAAGGAGGTCTCCCTGGTGGAGGCCGAGCGGCGCAAAGAGTGGGAGGCCCGGGAGAAACGTGCCCTGGAGCGGCGCAACCGGCTGCGCGCGGCCCGTGGCCTGGAGCCCCTGGAGAAGCTGGAGGACGAGGAAGAGAACGCCTTCCACGACGACAAGGACGATCCGGAGGGCATCGGCCTCATCTGGCAGGAGGAGGCGGCGCACATCCTCGCCGACTACATCCGCCAGCAGCGTCCCGTCACCGCCCAGGCCGACTGAAGCCGTGCCCGACGCCGCGCCGCGGGTGGATCGCCTGCTGGACCGCCTCTCCCGCGAGGGCGATCCCGGACTGCTGGTGAAGGGCCGCGTCGGCCTGGAGAAGGAGAGCCTGCGGGTGGCCCGCAGCGGCGGCATCGCCACCACGCCCCATCCCCCCGCGCTGGGATCGGCCCTGACCCACCCCTGGATCACCACCGACTACTCCGAGGCGCTGCTGGAGTTCGTCACGCCGCCCTTCGAGTCCTTCCCGGAGGCCCTCCGCTGCCTGCGGGGGCTGCACCGCTACGTGCACGAGCGGCTGGGGGAGGAGATCCTCTGGGCCACCAGCATGCCCTGTATCCTGGCGGGGGAGAAGAGCATCCCCATCGCCCGCTACGGCAGCTCCAACCTCGGCCGCATGAAGCACGTCTACCGCGTGGGGCTGGGGTACCGCTACGGGCGCGTGATGCAGGTGATCGCCGGGGTCCACTTCAACTTCTCCCTGCACGAGTCGTTCTGGCCCATGTACCGTGACCTGCTCGGCGGGGAGGAGCTGCGGGCGTTCCGCGACGCGCACTACATGGGCATGGTCCGGAACCTGCAGCGCTACGGCTGGCTCATTCCCTACCTCTTTGGCGCCTCGCCGGCGGTGTGCAAGTCCTTCTTCACCGACAAGGAGCCGGACCTGCTGGTGTTCGACGACACCACCTACTACGAGCCCTTCGCCACCTCCCTGCGCATGGGCGACATCGGCTACCAGAACCGCAAGGAAGAGGGGATGGGGGTGAAGGCCTGCTACGACTCGCTGCACGACTACGTCCACAGCCTCGCCTGTGCCACCATGACCCCCTGTCCCGTGTGGGAGCGGATCGGGGTCAAAGTGGAGGGCGAGTACCGCCAGCTCAATGCCAACCAGCTGCAGGTCGAGAACGAGTACTACAGCTCGGTGCGGCCCAAGGAGATCCCCCGGGGCCTGGAGACGCCCAGCCGCGCCCTGCTCGAGCGAGGCATCCGCTACGTGGAGCTGCGCTCGCTGGACGTGAACGCCTACCATCCCCTCGGCATCGACGAGGACCAGGTGCGTTTCCTCCACCTCTTCATGCTCTACTGCCTGCTGCGCAACAGCTCCCTCATCGATGCGGAGGAGCGCAGGGAGATCGACCGCAATCTCCTGTGGGTGGCGCACCAGGGGCGGGATCCCCAGCTCAAGCTCCAGCGCGGGGGCAGGGCGGTGCTCTTCCGGGAGTGGGCGCGGGAGCTGCTGGAGGCCATGGAGCCCCTGGCGGAGCTGGTGGCGGCGCAGAGCGGCAACCCGGGCTACCTGGAGACGCTGCGCGAACAGCGCGCCAAGGTGGACGACGCCGAGCTCACCCCCTCGGGCCGCATGCTGCGGGAGATGCGCGAGCGGGGCGAGGGTTTCTACGAGTTCGCCCACCGCCTGTCGCGGGAGCAGTGGCGCTTCTTCGAGAGAGAGGAACTCGACGAGGGGTTCCGGCGCGAGCTGGACCGGTTGGCCGGGGAATCCCTGGAGCGGCAGCAGCGGCTCGAGGCGGAGAACGAAGAGCCGTTCGACCGCTTTCTCGAGCGCTATTTCGCCGGCCAGGTCGAGGGCTGTCGGAACGACGACTCCCCGGCACCTGCCTCATCGTAGGTCCGCCAGGGCCGCAGGCCGCCGCGGGCAAATCCAAATCCCTGCCCTTACCGCCCCCCGTCCCCCGAGACCTTCAGCAGCACCCGGTCCAGCGCGCGCGTGGAGAGCACGCGGCGCAGGAAGCCGAACAGGTAGGTGGGAAAGGTCACGTAGTAGCGCGGCTTCGGCCTGGGGCTCTCCAGGGCGTGGATCACCCGTTTCAGTACCGCCTCGGGCCCCAGGGTGAAGGGGGCCGCGTCGCCCTCCTTCTTCAGCCGCTCGATGAGGTTGAGGTAGCGCTGCCGGTGCGGGCTGCGCTCCATGTCGATGTTCTCTTGAAATTTGCGCCAGGCGTTCTCGCGGAAACGGCTGCGGATGGGGCCGGGCTCGATGAGGGAGACATGGATGCCGGTGCCGGCGAGCTCCAGGCGCAGGGTATCGGTGAGCCCCTCCAGGGCGAACTTGGAGCAGTTGTAGGCGCCGCGGTAGGGCATGGCGGCGAAGCCCAGCACCGAACTGTTCTGGATGATGCGCCCCCCGCCCTGGCGGCGCATGGCGGGCAGTACGGCGCAGGTAAGCTCGTGGGTGCCCAGCAGGTTGGTCTCCAGCTGGGCACGCAGCACCTCGCGGCCGAGGTCCTCCACCGCCCCCGGCTGGCCGTAGGCGCCGTTGTTGAACAGGCCGTAGAGACGGCCGCCGGTGCGTTCCAGCACCCGGGAGACGGCGGCGTGGATGCTGGCCGAGTCGTCCAGGTCGAGCTGCAGCGCCTCGTCCAGCCCCTCGGCGCGCAGCCGCTCCACGTCCTCTTTCCGGCGGGCGCTGGCGAAGACCCGGTAGCCGCGGCGGGCCAGTGCGTGGGCCACGTGGTGGCCGATGCCGCTGGAGCAGCCGGTGATCAGGATGGCGGGATGAGAAGGAGTTGGCACCGAAACGGGATGTGGCGGGGAGGGCAATGGGCTATATTCTAACCAGAGCCGTCCAGACAGGAAGCCCGCCATGCCGATGAAGAGACTCGAGCCCGAAACGATGGAAAAGATCCTGAAGCTGGCCGAGGCGATGCGCGCGCAGAACAAGGACAAGTACCGGCTGGCCCACGCGCTGCTCTACCTTGACGAG
>JALWGP010000024.1 GCA_027038775.1 Sedimenticola sp.
ACGAGGGCATCGACAAATTCTACTTCTCCCACCTCAACTACGCCGGGCGCGGCAACAAGAACCGCAAAGACGACACCCACTTCCAGACCACCCGCTGGGCCATGGAGCTGCTCTTCGAGCGCGCCATGGCCGACGTGGAGGCGGGACGTGACACCGAGTTCGTCACCGGAAACAACGATGCCGACGGCGTCTTCCTGCTCCACTGGGTGCGCCGGCATTACCCGGAGCGGGCCGGGCACATCGAGGCCAGGCTGCGCCAGTGGGGCGGCAACAGCTCGGGGGTGAACATCTCCAACATCGACAACCAGGGCCGAGTCCACCCCGACACCATGTGGTGGCACCATGACCTGGGCAACGTGAAGGAACGCCCCTTCTCCGAGATCTGGCAGGACACCTCCGACCCCATCATGGCCGGCCTCAAGCAGTCCCCCCGGCCGGTGAAGGGGCGCTGCGCGGCGTGCGCTTTTCTTTCGATCTGCAACGGCAACACCCGGGTGCGGGCGCTGCAGCTCACCGGCGACCCCTGGGCGGAGGATCCCGGCTGCTACCTCACCGACGAAGAGATCGCCCGATGACCCTCGACCGCAAAGCCCACTGGGAGCGGATCTACCGGGACAAGGAGGAGAGCGACACCAGCTGGTTCCAGCCCCGGCCGGAGACCTCGCTGGCACTCATCGAGGCCACCGGAGAGCCGCCGGAAGCCCCCTTCATCGACGTGGGGGGCGGCACGTCACGACTGGTGGACCACCTGCTGGAGCGAGGCTGGAAGAACCTCTGCGTGCTCGACATCTCGGGCACGGCCCTGGAGAAGTCCCGGCAACGGCTGGGCCCGAGGGCCGACGCGGTGCAGTGGCTGGAGGCCGACCTGCTCGAGGCCGACCTGCCCGGTCCCTGGCGCATCTGGCACGACCGCGCCGTGTTCCACTTCCTCACCGGCGAGGACGCCCGGCAACGCTACCTGCAGCAGCTGCGCCGCCACCTGGCTCCCGGCGGGCACCTCGTCATCGCCACCTTCAGCCCCGAGGGTCCGGAGGCCTGCAGCGGTCTGCCGGTCCGGCGCTACAGCCCCGGCCAGCTCGCCGAGGTGCTGGGCAACGGCTTCGAGCCGGAAGAGACCCGGGAGGAGCTGCACCGCACGCCGGCGGGGAAAGAGCAATCGTTCGTCTACTGCCGATTCCGTTACCAACCATGAAGCCATTATCTCTCCCTTTCGCCGGGCTCGAATCCATTCCCGGCTGGTTCACGATCCTTCTGCTGCTCGTGGCGATGCCGGCCACGGCTGCGGACGCCCCCGCCCTCTACCAGCAGCACTGCGCCCAGTGCCACAACCCCGACCGCCTGGGCGCCATCGGCCCGGCGCTCATTCCCCAGAACCTGCACCGGCTGAGAAAGAAGAAGGCCATCCAGGTGATTACCCATGGCCGCCCGGCCACCCAGATGCCCGCCTTCGGCGACAAGCTGAAACCGGAGGAGATCGCCGCCCTGACCGACTACATCTACACCCCGCTGGAGAAGATGCCCCGGTGGGGCCTGAAGGAGATGCAGGCCAACCACCTGGTGCCCCATCCCCCCGGCAGCCTGCCCGACGAGCCGAAGTTCCAGGCCGACCTGGACAACCTCTTCGTGGTGGTGGAACTGGGCGACCACCACTTCACGCTCCTCGACGGCGACACTTTCGAACCCATCGGCCGCTTCCCCACCCGCTTCGCCGTGCACGGCGGGCCCAAGTGGGCAGAGGGGGGACGCTACGTCTATTTCCTCTCCCGCGACGGCTGGGTGAGCAAGTTCGACGTCTACAACCTCACCTGGGTGGCGG
>JALWGP010000025.1 GCA_027038775.1 Sedimenticola sp.
TTCCCTGCCCGTTTCCTGATCCGACAGGCAGCGGCGCCCCGCCGCGAATTTTTTTGAATTCGGCCCGGGGGCGGGCCTCCCACAGAGGGGTGAAATTCGGTCCGGGGACGGGCCTCCCACAGAGAAGGAAGTTCGGTCCCGGGGCGGGCCTCCTACAGCCGATGTGGGAGCGGCGCCCCCGCCGCGAACCGGCAGAAGCCGGTCAACGCGCTCTGAGTTCCAGCACCTTCTCCAGCAGCGCCGGATCGTCCCACTCGCGGCCGCCGATGGCGCGGTAGACGATGCGCCCGTCAGGGTCCACCACGTAGGTGGTGGGCAGCCCGCGCACGCCCCAGGGACCCACCACCTCGGAATTCTCATCCAGCAGCAGAGGGAAGGTGACGGGATAGTCGGCGGTGAACTGGAAGATGGTGTCCTCGTCTTCCCCCACGTTGATGGCGATGAGCACCACGTCCTTGTCCTTCGTCTTCTGCCAGGCACGTTCCATGGAGGGCATCTCGGCACGGCAGGGGGGACACCAAGTGGCCCAGAAGTTGACGATGAGCACCTTGCCGCGGTAGTCGGCCAGGCGGTGCTCGTTGCCGTCGAGATCCCTGAGCGTGAAATCGGGCGCCTGCGGCCGGTCAGGCACCTCGGTCATGCCCTTGCCGGGCTTCACGGCCAGGGCCGGCGCGGTCGCCAGAAGAAAGAGGAGTACGAGAATCTTGCGCATGTCAGGGCTCCGGAAGTTTTTCGGGTGCGCACTCGAGTCCCTCCACCAGGGCTTCCAGCGGCTTCCCGCCCACCGTGATTCGCAGGCGAAGGCCGAACCGGCTGCCGGGCGGAAGGCCGTAGCTGGTCATGCCCCAGTTGTAGTCACCGGGCTCGAAGTGCTGCCGGGTGGGCATGAGCGACCAGTTGAAGGCGATCCTGCCGGCCTTCGACACCTGTGCTTCGGCGAGGCGCTCCTCCCACCGCTGGCGGGTGATCATGGGCGATTCCCGGCCGTCGTGCAATACCCGCCAGTCATCGAGATCGAAATCGAGCGGCTCTCCGCCATCGTTGCGGAACATGGAGCCGAAGAGGCAGCCACGCGCCACCTGGTCCGCCGCCCGCGGCGTGAAGCCCCGCGCCAGCAGGTAGGCCCGCGTCTGGTCGGGCAGCCGCTGCACCAGGCGCAGCGAGATGCCGTCATGGCGCCACTCCCAGGTCTTGAGCCCGGTCTGCTCCCCCACCTCCACGGTGACCTCCGCCCCGGCGCCGCCAGAGAGAAACGCCGCGGCCAGCAGGAAAAACCGGCCCCGATCAGGAAGCATGGACCGGCAGTCCCCGCATGCGCCACTCGGGAAGACCGCCCGCCATGCGGCTCGCCGCCAGCCCCCGTTCGCGCAACAGGGAGACGGCGTCGAAGGCAAGCACGCAATGGGGGCCACGACAGTAGGCCACCACCTCTTTCTCCGGGTCCAGCTCGTCCAGGCGTTGCTCCAGTTCGGACAGGGGCAGGTTGATGGCACCCGGCAGATGCCCCGCCGCATACTCTTCCGGCGGACGCACATCGATGACGGTCACCACCCCTTCCCGGATGCGCTTGAGCAGCTCCTCGGGTGAAACGGGCTCGAGCTGATCCTTGACCTGCAGGTAGCTGGAAACCAGCCTGCGAACCTCGGACAGGTGACGCTCCGCCACCTCGCGCAGGGCATTGAACAGTCGTTCCACGTCCACGCCGGTAAGGCGGTAGAACACCTTCTGTCCCTCCTTGCGTCCCACCACCAGCCCCGCCTGCCGCAATTGCTGCAGGTGCTGCGAGGTGTTGGCGACACTCAGGCCGGACAGGCGCGCAAGCTCATCCACGCTGCGTTCGCTCTGGGCCAGGAACTCCAGCAGTTCCAGCCGGTTGCCGTTGGCCAGTCCCTTGGCGACGCGCGCAAGCTGGGTGAACAGATCTTTCTTGAAATCGGGCATGTCACTCCCCCTCCTCTCCTTCCTGTTCTTGTTATGACGTTCAAGTCCAAGCTTGAACTTTTCCGGTTATGATAGCCCAAACCGCCCCAACAAGCACAAGGGCGCTCTTCCGTGCACCATTCCGCCAGCTCCCTGATCTTCGTCTACAATGCCGACAGCGGCTTCTTCAACACCCTGGCCGACATCGGCCACAAGGTGCTCTCGCCCGACACCTACCAATGCGACCTGTGCGCCCTCACCCACGGCTACCTCCGGGAAAAGAGCCGATGGAAGCGGTTCATCGGGACGCTGGAGATTCCCTGCGAGTTTCTGCACCGGGACCAGTTCCGCCAGAGGTTTCCCGGCAATGAAGAACCTTTGCCCGCCGTCTTCCGGCGCGACGCCAACGGCCTCCACGTCTGCCTGTCGGCAGAGGAGCTGGCCGGCTGCAGCGGCCTGGAGGAGCTGGAGCGGCTGGTCCGGGAACGCTGCCTCTGAGAAAGTTACAGGCTGCCCGGCGCGGCCAGGGCGCAGTTCCGCGGGTGGTCGCGCTCGATCTGGATGGTGGCGTGGCGGATGCCGAAACGCTCCGCCAGCACGTGAGAGAGCTGCTGCAGGAAGGCGTCGCTGTCGGGACAGCGGCGCACGGTGAGATGGACGGTGAGCGCCACCTCCGTAGTGCTCATGGCCCAGATGTGCAGGTCGTGGATCCCCGTCACCTCCGGAAGCCCCTCCAGATAGGCCGCCACCCGGTCGGGATCGATGTGGGCGGGAACCGCATCCAGGGCCAGGGCCAGGGACTCCCTGAGCAGCCCCCAGGTGCTGAAGAAGATGACCACCACGATCACCAGGCTCAGGGCGGGATCCACCCACAGCCAACCGGTTGCCAGGATCACCCCCCCCGCCGCCACAACGCCCAGGGAGACGGCGGCATCGGCGGCCATGTGCAGGAAGGCTCCGCGGATGTTGAGGTCTGCCTTCTGACCGCGCAGGAACATGAGCGCCGTGGCGGTGTTGATGACCACACCGACCAGCGCCACCCAGATGACCACCTCGCCCTGGATGGGCGCCGGCTGGCGGAACCGCTCCACCGCTTCCAGGGCGATGGCGCCCAGAGCGGAGAGCAGCAGCATGGCGCTGAAGAGGGAAGCGAGAATGGTGGCGCGGCGGTAGCCGTAGGAGCGGCGCGGGGTGGGCGGCCGGCCCGCCAGCCAGGCGGCGCCCCAGGCGAGCAGCAGGCCGAGAACGTCGCTCAGGTTGTGCCAGGCATCGGCGATGAGCGCCAGGGAACCAACCAGGAGGCCGTAGACCAGCTCCACCACCACGAACCCCAGGTTCAGGGTCACACCGATGGCAAAGGCCCTGTTGTGGGTTCCGGTTCCGGGCGCGTGATGGTGGTGGTGATGCACGCTACAACCCCCTGTAAACCGGGTGCGGTGCCTGCGGGTCGTAATACTTCATCATCTGCGGCACCAGCGCCTTCAGCGTCTGCTGGCGGTTGCCGGGCGACGGGTGGGTGCTGAGGAACTCCGGCGTCCCGTTTCCACCCACCTGCTCCATCTTCTGCCACAGGGTTACCGCCGCACGGGGATCGTAGCCGGCCTTCGCCGCCAGCTCGATCCCGATGCGGTCGGCCTCGGCCTCCGCCTTGCGGCTGTAGGGCAGTTCAATGGCCAGGGAGGCGGCCAGGGCCGCGCCGGTGAGGGCCGCAGTGCGGTACCTGCTGTCGTGCAGCGCCGTGGCCGAGAGCACCGCCAGCCCAAGCTGGGAAGCCAGCTGGATGGACATCTGCTCCGCCACGTGGTTGGCCACGGCATGGGAGATCTCGTGGGCCATCACCTGGGCCAGCTCGTCGTCGGTGGGGCGGATCTTCTCCAGCAACCCCGAGTAGACCGCCATCTTGCCGCCCGCCATGCACCAGGCGTTCACCGTCTCCGGCTCATCGATGACCACCACCTGCCACTTCCAGTTGCGCGTGTGGGGATAGTCCCGGATCGCCTCGGCCACCAGCCGGGCGGTGATCTCCTTCACCCGCCGCACCTGGGCGGGATCGTTGTCCAGCTTCCCCGCCCTGGCGTACTTCTCCAGCATCTTCGGATAGACTTCCGCCGACGCCTGCACGGCGGAATCGGGGCTCACCAGCATGAGCTGGCTGCGCCCGGTGGGCGTGGTGGTACAGCCTGCAAGGACCAGCCCCAGAAGCAGGGCTGCGATTCTCGCCTTCATTTCCCTGGACCCCGTTTTGGTATCATTTCCAAGTTGCGCCCATTCTACTATTTGCGGAGTTCGCGTTGGAAAACGCCCTGAGAGAAGGCCGCTGGCTCCTCTACGCCCGCCTCATGCGGCTGGACAAGCCCATCGGCATCATGCTGCTGCTGTGGCCCACCCTCTGGGCCCTGTGGATCGCCGGCGAGGGCCACCCACGACCCTGGGTGGTGGGGGTCTTCGTCGCCGGGGTGGTGCTCATGCGCTCTGCCGGCTGTGTCATCAACGACTTCGCCGACCGCGACTTCGACCGCCACGTGAAGCGCACCGCCGAGCGGCCCATCACCTCGGGCCGGGTGTCGCCGAAAGAAGCGCTGGTGCTCTTTGCGCTCCTCGCCGGGCTGGCCCTGCTGCTGGTGCTCACCCTCAACACCCTGACCCTGCTGCTCTCCCTGGTGGGCGCCTTCCTCGCCGCCAGCTACCCCTTCACCAAGCGGCTCACCCACCTGCCCCAGGCCTACCTGGGTGCCGCCTTCGGCTGGGCCGTGCCCATGGCCTTCGCCGCCCAGACCGGCTCGGTGGACCCGCGCAGCTGGTGGATCTTCCTCGCCGTGGTCCTCTGGGCCGTGGTCTACGACACCATGTACGCCATGGTGGACCGGGACGACGACCTGAAGATCGGCATCAAGTCCACCGCCATCCTCTTCGGCCGCCACGACCGGCTCGTCATCGGCCTGCTGCAGCTGGCCATGCTGCTGGTGCTGGCGAAGGTGGGGCTCGCCTTCGGGCTGGGGGGGTTCTACTACCTCGGTCTGGGCGTGGCGGCGCTGCTGATGGGCTACCACCAGTGGCTCATCCGCCACCGTGACCGGGCCCGCTGCTTCCGCGCCTTCCTGCACAACCAGTGGGTGGGCACGGTGATCTTCGCCGGCATCTTCCTCGACTACCTGCTGCGATGAACCCCGCCGAGCTCCTGGCCCGGGACCGGGCCCACCTGTGGCACCCCTACGCCGCCGCCACCGATCCCGGCCCCCTGTGGCCCGTGGTCTCCGCCGAGGGGGTACGCCTGAGGCTGGCCGACGGCCGCGAGCTCATCGACGGCATGTCCTCCTGGTGGTGCGCCATCCACGGCTACAACCACCCGGTGCTCAACGAGGCCATCGAACGCCAGCTCGGGCGCATGGCCCACGTCATGTTCGGCGGCCTCACCCACGAGCCCGCCGTGGAGCTGGCCGAGCGGCTGGCGGCCATCACGCCGGAAGGGCTGGAGCGGGTCTTCCTCGCCGACTCGGGCTCGGTCTCGGTGGAGGTGGCCCTGAAGCTGGCCGTCCAGTACTGGCACGCCCGCGGCGAGACGCGTCACCGCTTCCTCACCGTGCGCGGCGGCTACCACGGCGACACCTTCGGCGCCATGTCAGTGTGCGATCCGGTGACCGGCATGCACCGCCTCTTCC
>JALWGP010000026.1 GCA_027038775.1 Sedimenticola sp.
CGCTGACGGCCAGCAGCAGCAGGAAGGCACCCTCCCGGAGTCTCTTGTTCAGGGTTGCGTGCACCGGTCTCCTCGCGATGAATACGGCAGGCGCGCCGGACGCGCCGCGCGGGTCCGGCCCGGGTGAAAGCGCATCGGGCAGCAGTTCAGGAACACAGGATAAACACTATCAATCAATGTGTTATGAATGATTTTTTGAGCGGTTTGGAAAATTATTTCACACCAGCGCCGGATGCACCACCTCGCCGTCCCGCACATTCACCGCGGCGAGAAGCACGTCATCCTTTTCCCACCCCTCCCGCGCCAGCCGCAGCACCCAGGGGGTGAGGCTGGCGGAGAGGGCCACCGAGGCGGTCTTCGGCACCGCTCCCGGCATGTTGGTGACGCCGAAATGGAGCACCCCCTCCTCGTGGTGGACGGGGGCCTCCCAGGTGGTGGGTCGGGTGGTCTCCACGCAGCCGCCCTGGTCCACGGCGATATCCACGATGACGCTCCCCTTCTCCATGGTGGCCACCTGCTCCCGGCTCACCAGGCGCGGCGTGCGCGCACCGGGCACCAGCACCGCGCCCACCAGCAGATCGGCGCCCGCCACCGCCTCGGCCACGGCCTCGGCGTAGGGGTAGCGTGCCGTGACGTTGGGCGCCACCGCCATCATCGCCTCGAGCTTCTCCGCCTTGCGGTCGAAGACGGTCACCTCCGCCCCCAACGCCGCCGCCACCCGCACCGCGTGGCCGCCTGCGTGGCCCGCGCCGATCACCACCACCCTGCCCCGCGCAGTGGCGGGCACGCCGCCCAGCAGCAGCCCCTTGCCGCCGGCGGGCCGGCCCAGCAGGCGGGCGCCCCACTGCACGGCGATGCGGCCGGCGATGTTGCTCATGGGTGCCAGGATGGGCAGGGTCCCGTCCACCTCCACCGTCTCGAAGCCGATGGCGGTGAGGCCGATGTCGCACAGCCGCCGGGTCAGCTCCGGCTCGGCGGCCAGGTGCAGGAAGCTGAAGAGCAGGTGGTCCCTGCGCAGCAGCGCCAGCTCGGGACCCACCGGCTCCTTCACCTTCACGATGAGGCGGCTCTCCCCGTAGAGGGTCTCGGCGTCGGGCACGGTGGCCACACCATGGCGTTCGTAGGCCTCGTCTTCGAAGCCGCTGGCCTCCCCGGCGCCCTCCTGCAGCAGCACCCGGTGGCCCGCCCTCACCAGTTCCGCGGCCGCCTCGGGCACCAGCGCCACCCGCCCCTCCATGGGCTTGATCTCTTTGGGGATGCCGATTTGCATATGATAGGATTCGCGGATTCCGAAGCCCCAAGTATAAAGGAGTTCCTTCCGTGAGCGAGACCAGGCACTGCAAGTTGCTCATCCTCGGTTCCGGCCCCGCCGGCTACACCGCCGCCGTCTACGCGGCCCGCGCCAACCTCGAACCGGTGCTGGTCACCGGCATGGAGCAGGGCGGCCAACTCATGACCACCACCGACGTGGACAACTGGCCCGGCGACTGGGAAGGGGTGCAGGGACCGGACCTCATGGAGCGGATGAGGAAGCACGCCGAACGCTTCGACACCGAGATCGTCTTCGACCACATCCACACCGCCGAGCTGGGCAGCCGCCCCTTCACCCTCAAGGGCGACGCCGGAACCTACACCTGCGATGCGCTGATCATCTGCACCGGCGCCTCCGCCCGCTGGCTCGGCATCCCCTCGGAGGAGAAGTTCCGGGGCAAGGGAGTCTCGGCCTGCGCCACCTGCGACGGCTTCTTCTACCGCGGCCAGAAGGTGGCGGTGATCGGCGGCGGCAACACCGCCGTGGAAGAGGCG
>JALWGP010000027.1 GCA_027038775.1 Sedimenticola sp.
ATGCTGATGCTCCTGGTGATCCTCACCGTGCTCTACCTGCTGATCCCGCGCCGTGCCATGTTCGAGGATCCGGCGCTGCTGAGCCACCCCGACGCCCTCTCCATCGCCTACCTGCGCGCCGTCCTGCGCAGCGATCCACAGCAACACAAAATACGGCTCTCGCTGGCCCGACAGATGCTCCGCCTGGGCCGCTACCAGGAGGCCGGAGAGATCCTCGAGGCGCTGCCGGAAGAACCCGCCTCCCTGGGCTTTGCCAAACTCCTGCTGGAGGCGGAGATCGCGCTCAGCATGCTCTACGCCGAAGGCGATCCGCGCCACGCCGAAGCCATCCGCCGGGAATTGACCACCAGGCTGCAGCGGTTTCCCATGGAAAAGGTGGCCCCGGGAGAGCTGCAGGAGCTGCTGGAACTGGGGACCCGGCTGGGGGCCGGCCCCGATTTCATGGCCTGGCTCCACCGCACCCTGGCCATGAAGGATCCGTCCAACGCGGCACACTGGTGGGCCGAGGCCGGACGCTGGGCGCTCGCCGCGGCCGACCCGGCCCGCGCCTCCCGGGACTACCTGCGAGGCGCACTGGCCGCCCGTGACCGGGAGCAGGCCCTGGACCTGGCCAACCGCGCCATCGATGCGGCGCTCATGGCCGCTCGACCGGAAGAGGCCTTCACGCTCGTGGATCGTTTCCTTCGCCACTGGCCGGAAGAGGGGAAACTTCTTCGCCGCGGAGTCGAAGTGGCACTCGCACTGAGTCGCCACCGGGCGGCGGATCGCTGGAACCGCCGTTACCTGGACGATCACCCCGGGGATCTGGCCGCCTGGCGGGACCAGCGTGACCTCTCCCTCGCCCTTCACGACCTGGAAGCCGCCGTGGAAGCCGCGGAGCGGATCGTCTCCGCCGGGGACGCGAGCCTGGAGGACCGGGTCCAGCTTGCGCGCATCCTGGAGTGGAGCGGCAAGCCCTACCAGGCACTGGAACAGTGGAAATCGATCGCCCGCTACAGCAGCCTGGAGGCCCACCAGGCTGAACTCGCCAGGCTTTCCAGGATGACCCTGGACCTGGAGAGCGAGTTGGAAGCCCTCGAACGTCTCAAGCACCACCGGTCACTGAGCGAGGCGGAGACCTGGCGCCTGGCCCTCCTCTACGAACAGCTCGGTGAGCCGGAAGGGGCCAGTGCCGTGCTGGAGGCCTACCTGGCAACCCACCCGGGCCTGCGACGCTTCTGGGAAAAGCGTCTTGCGCTGGCGGCGGACATGGACGACTACGAGGCGGGACTGCGCATCCTGGACAAACTGGAGCGGCATTTCGGAAGAAGCGACCGCCTGCTCCGCAGGAAGGCCCGGCTGCTCTGGTCGGCCTTTCGGGAGGAGGAGGCGTGGGCCGTGCTGAAATCGCTGGAAGCCCCCCTGGACACCCGGGACCTCTACGACCTGGAACTGTATGGCGAACTGGCATGGCGCCAAGGGGACCAGCCGCGTGCCCTTGCCCTGTACGAGCACCTCTACCGGCAGCATCGTGACGGCAGGCTGGCACGGTACGACGACCAGGGTGAACCGTCGAGGCTGCTGCTCCTCACCTACCGGCGTCTGATCCTGCTGGCGGAACGTGCGGGAGACCTGGAGCTGGCCATCGAGGTGGGCCGGGAAGGCTGGCGGCGGCTGCACGACGGCGAACTGCTCCTCCAGGCCATGAGGGCCGCGGTGAAACACAAAAGGTGGAGCCTGCTCGAGGAGATGACCCGCACGGCCCTGGCTGATCCGCGCATGAAGCCGCTCGCCGGCCGGCTCCTGGTTCTGCTGGCGGACGCCAGGCAAAAGCAGGGACGGTCCGGGGAGGCCGAGAGGCTGTACCGCCTGGCCCTGGAGAACGCCCCCGAGTCGGTGGAAGCGAAGCTGGGGCTCCTGTGGCTCTACATCGACGGAGAACGGAGGGAAGCACTCCGCCCGGCCCTCGAGCGGTGGCATGGGGAGGCCGAGGCGGACAGGCGTTACTGGGGTGCCTTCGCTGCCGGCTGGGAGCTGCTGGGCGAGCCGCAGGCGGCCCTTGCCTGGTACCGGCGCCAGCTTCCCCTCGCCAACCGCGATCCCCTGTGGCTGTTCAACTTCGCCGATGTGCTGGAGGCCCTGGAGCGGCACGCCGATGCCTGGCGCATCCGCCGTCATGCGCTCTCGCTCGTGCAGCCGGCCATTCTCGCCCGGCTGGATCCTTCGCGAGAGATCCCGGAAACCACCAGGAGAACGATTCTCGCGCTGGAGCGCCTGGCAGGGCGACCGTTCCTGGAAAAGAACGTGGAGCGGGCCGCCCTGAACAGGAACCTGGAGACCCTCTTCATGGTCTCCTGGGAGCTGAGCCGCGAACGGGACGACCGGGTGCGCCACTGGCTGGCGCGCAACCACGCGCGGCGCCTGCAACTGCCGGGATGGCAGCAGATGGGCCTGGCGCTGCTGGAAAACGATCCGGTCCGGATCGGCAGGCTGCTCGAAGAGGGGCGTCTGGCACCCATCGACAGGGTCCGCGGAGAAGCACGTCTCAGGCGCTACAGCCTTGCGCTCGCGGAAGCGCTGCCGTTGATCCGTACCGGAGCCCCCGGCGACGAAAGACTGGCCGCCACCCGGTTGGCCGCCGAGCTCTTCCAGCGGTCCCCCGCCAGCGCCGATCTCCAGGGCGGCTGGGAGGAGATCGGCAGCCTGGAGGTCCGGGAGCAGTCCGTCGGAGGGAGGCTCGCCGGGAACGCCTTTGGGTTACAGTTGACGCTCGCTCAGGAGCAACTCTACATGCCTCCCGGCATCTACGATCTCTCGGGAAGGGATCACGAGCTGCGGCTGGACGGCCGCATCGACTGGCTCGGCCGGAAAGGGGAACTGGGCGCCGGCCTCGGCATCCGGCAACGGGAGGACCGCACCCTGCTCCATGCCTTGCTCAGCTGGCACCACCAGCTCTCCAGCCGCAGCCGGTTCCACCTCGCGCTGGAACTGAACGGCCTGAGCAGGGCCACCCAGATCGTACGCGCGGACACGGCCGTGGACCGCCTGCAACTCGACTGGGAAAGCGCCCTCACCGCCCGAACCAGCCTTCAGCTGAACCTGGAGCACTACCGCCTGGAGAGCCGTGAGGGGGACGGGATAGCCACTGGAAACCTGGCAGGGTTCTCCCTGCTGGACAAGCAGATGCTGGGGACCAACGAGCTGGGGATCCGCCTGCAGGGCACCTGGCTTCGGAACCGGCTCGCCGACTCCATTCCGCAGGAGATGGCCGCGCGGATGCCGCCGGGAAGCGGCATCGAAGAAATCATCGGTTCGAAATACGCCGCCCTGGGAATGGGCCTCTCCCTGGCCCGCGGCGACCCCATGGCACGAGCGCCCCTGGTGGGCGGACTCCGCTACCGGATCGATGGCTGGCTTGGCTGGGAGTGGCCGGAAAACCGGCCCTCGGCAAGCTTCTCCGCCTCGCTGGGCAGCCGGCTCTTCGGGAGCGACGAGCTGGCGCTGAGCTACTACTACTCCAGTGCGCTGAACCTGGCGACGGACCAGGACTCCCAGGGCTGGAGGCTGCAATACCGTTATTTCTTCGGCCGCTGATGGCCGCGGCAAGAGGAACTTTGATAGACTCGCATGGTTTTCCGGAGGGTGGCTCGATGAAGAGATGGCTGACGATCCTGCTGCTGTTGCCCTTGCTGGCCGCATGTTCCACGCAGCGGGTGGAGAAAGGTGAAGCCCTGTCGCGCAACGCCAGTTGGGTGCTGTTGCCCGTCGTCAACCAGTCCCAGGCGCCACAGGCGGGTGAACGCGTGGAAGCGCTGGTGGAGACGGAGCTTCGCGTGCTCGGTCTCGATCCCCGGCACTACCCGGTCGGCACCGGCCACAACCCGTTGGCCCTGCTGGACGAAGAGCGCCGTTTCCGCACGGCGCTCCAGTGGGCCCGCAGGCAGAAGTTCCGGTACGGCGTCACCGGTTCGGTACAGGAGTGGCGCTACAAGAGCGGACTGGACGGGGAACCCGCCGCCGGCATCAGCCTGCGCGTCATCGACGTCGACAGTGGCAAGGTGCTCTGGGCGGCATCCGGGGCTCGTACCGGCTGGGGCTACGAAAGCCTCAGCGGCACCGCCACCAAGCTGGTGCACGAACTCCTCGGCGCACTGGAGCTGAGCGACGCCGGGAAAGACTGAGCGACCCGGGATGACACAGGACAGGGTGAAAGCGGGCTCCCCCACGCCTGTCTCCCCGTTTCTCGCCTGGACGGAGACCGTCGCCTTCTGTCTCCTCTTTCCCGCGCTCGGCTGGTGGCTGGACCCCGACGATCCCTTCTTCATTGCAGCGGCTTTCCCCTGGATCGTGCTGGCCCCGCTGCTGCCGGCCCTGCGCTACGGATTCACACACGGTTTCGTCGGCGCCCTGATCCTGATCGGGCTCATGGCACTGGGCTGGGAAGAAGGGTTGCTCCCCGGGAACCGTTTTCCGGCACAGCTGGGCATAGGCCTGCTGGTGCTCGGCATGATCGCGGGTGAATTCGCCGACACCTACCAGCGGCGCATCGACCAGCAGCGGGTGATCAACGACTACCAGCGCACGCGCCTGGACGAGTTCACCCGCAACTATCACTTGCTGAAGGTCTCCCACGACCGCCTGGAACAGCGGCTGGCCGCGGGAACCCACAGCCTGCGGGGCGCACTGCTGGACCTCAGGCGCCGGCTCACGGGCCTGGAAACCAGTGCCAACCCCCTCGAAACGGCGTCCCAGCGGATCATCGGCATATTCGCAAGCTTCGGCTGGATCCAGGTCGCCGGGCTCTACGAGGTGCACCGGATGCACATCGGCGCCCGCCCGCTGGCCACGCTGGGGGAACTGCACGCGGTGGACCCCTTCGACCCACTCATCCGCCACGCGCTCACCAAGGGCGAGCTGGCGAGCATCCGGGAAGAGCTGCTGGCGGGCAACGAGGACCAGGGGAAAAACCTGCTGGCCGCGGTCCCCCTGGTGGACGTGAACGAGCACGTCTGGGGCCTCCTGGTGGTACAGGAGATGCCCTTCATCGCCCTGCACGAAGAGAACCTCCGCCTGCTGGCGGTGATGGGGGGGCACATCGGCGACATCCTGGCCGCCAGCCGCGGTCTCGGGGAAGAGACGAGCCTGGAGGCCGGCACCTTTCTCCACCACCTGGCCCGTGCGCTGCGCGATCACCGCAAGTACGGCATTCCCGCCCTGGTGCTGGTGATCGAGTTCCCGCAGGAGCACCCGGAGCTCGACACCATGATCGAACTGTTCCTGTCACAGGTACGCGGGCTCGATCACCCCTGGCGCCTGCGCGAACCCGGGCATGAGCACGTTCTCTTCCTGCTCATGCCCCTGACCGCCGAGCACGAACTGGAGCCCTACCGCCAGCGCATGGAACGCCAGCTCAAGGAGGCGCTGGGGGGTGGCTTCGAAACACTGGGCATTCAACTGCATGTGCACCCGCTGAACAGGAAGGAGCGCGTGGACGACATCCTGGATCGACTTTATGAAACCGCAGGCCTCGATCGGCGTTCCGGCACTGGTTCTTAGCGCCCTGCTGCTGGAGTTCACCGGAGCCATCCCGCTGTTCGCCACGGGAACCGGGGTTTCCAGTCCGCTGCTCTTCTACGCCAGCCTGCACCTGCCGGCTGCGGTCATCGTCGCCCTGACGCTGTTCCGGCTCTTCCCCAAAACCTACCAGGAGCCGGCCCCGGCAACCGCCGTGACCCTCTTCGCCATCGCCTGTTTCATTCCCTTCCTGGGCATTCCGGGAATGCTCACCGGCCTGGTCACCGGCCTCTACACCCCCCGGAAGGAGAGACCGGAGGCCTTCAACACCGTCTCCATCCCCGACCTGCCCTACAAACCGCTCAACGTGAACCCACATCCCCTGTTCGGCAGCAGCGGGCTGGCCGGCGTGATCCAGAATGCGCCGGATCCGGACAAACGGGTCCGCGCAGTCATGGCCACACGCCAATTGCGCGACAAGGACGCCATTCCCATTCTGCGCATCGCGCTGCGCGATCCCGTGGACGACGTCCGGTTGCTCGCCTATTCCCTGCTGGATGGGAAGGAGCAGAAGATCAACGAGCGCATCAAGCAACTCTCGGACGAGCTGGAATCGGCCCGGGAACGGATCGCCGGCCAGCTCCACGAACAGCTGGCTGCTCAATACTGGGAACTGGCCTACCTGGGGCTGGCGACCGGAGACGTCCTCGACCATGTACTCGGCGAAGCGTTACACCACATCGAAGCCGCCGAACGAATACTGGCCGACGACGCCGGACTGCTGTTCCAGAAGGGACGCATCCTGCTGCGCCTGCATCGGCTGGATGAGGCGGAACACGCATTGCTGAAAGCATTTGCCCAGGGAATGAGCGAGGTGGACGTGAATCCCTACCTGGCGGAGGTGGCCTACCTGCGACGGAACTGGGGGCAGGTGCGGGAATTCCTCTCCGCACTGGATCCCCTGGCGCGTTCCGAACCGCCCATCTCGCTCATTGCCAACTACTGGACCACGGCGCCATGAACGAGTGGAACCGGGTCATCGACAGCGGCCGCCCGGCGGACATCGCGCTGCTGCTGGAAGGCACCTACCCCTATGTCAGCGGCGGCGTCTCCAGCTGGGTACACCAGATCATCAACGGCTTTCCCATGTTCAGCTTCTCGCTGGTCTTTCTCGGCGGCAGTCCGAAGCACTACGGCGAGATCAAGTACCCGCTGCCAGCCAACGTGCGCCACCTGGAGCGCCACTACCTGATGGAGTCGTGGCAGGAGACGGCCATCCAGCCCAGGCGCGGCAAGGCGGCCGTCTTCTCGCACATCCGGGAACTGCACGAGGGACTGCGCCGGCGGCACCAGGAACTGCCCCAGGAGGTCATCGACGGCGCTCTGCGCGCGCTCGGGAGAAAGGGGCAGCTCAGCCGGGAGGACTTCCTCTTCAGCGAAGAGGCCTGGTCGATGATCACCGATCACTACGAGCGCTTCTGCACCGACCCTTCCTTCGTCGACTACTTCTGGACCGTGCGCACCATGCACGCCCCCATGTTCCTGCTCTCGGAGATCGCCGACGGCATGCCCCAGGCGCGGATGGTCCATTCCGTCTCCACCGGCTACGCGGGGTTGCTCGGGGTGCTCGCCCACCGGCGACGGGGCCTGCCGTTCCTGCTCACCGAACACGGCATCTACACCAAGGAACGGAAAATCGACCTGGCCCAAGCCGACTGGATCAGCGACGCCCGGGAGGCCTTCGGCGGCAGCCTCGACGACGATGTCAGCTACATCCGCCGCCTGTGGATCCGTTTCTTCGAGGGGATCGGGCGTCTCGCCTACGATGCCGCGGAAGTGATCGTCTCCCTCTACGAAGGCAATCGGCAACGCCAGATCGCCGACGGCGCCGATCCGCAACGCTGCCGTATCATCCCCAACGGCATCGACCTGGAACGGTTCCTGCCGGTGCGCCAGACCCGCCCTTCCACGCCCCGCCCCATTCTCGGCCTCATCGGCCGGGTCGTGCCCATCAAGGACATCAAGACCTTCATCCGGGCCATGCGCGGGGTCTGCAACGCCATCCCGGAGGCAGAGGGATGGATCATCGGCCCCGAGGACGAGGATCCGGAATACGCACAGGAGTGCCGCAACCTGGTGGCCAGCCTCGGCCTGGAGAACCGGGTACGGTTTCTCGGTTTCCGCAGGGTGGAAGAGGTGCTGTCGGAGATCGGGCTGCTGGTGCTGACCTCCATCTCCGAGGCCCTGCCGCTGGTGATCCTAGAGGGTTTCGCCGCCGGGGTGCCGGCACTGGCCACCGACGTGGGCGCCTGCCGCGACCTCATCGAGGGCGGCATCCCGGAGGATCGCGCCATCGGCCGGGCCGGCGCCGTGGTCTCCATCGCCAACCCCGAGGAGACTGCTGCGGCCGCCATCGCGCTCCTGGGGGACGTGGAACGGTGGCAGGCCGCCCGCGCCGCCGGCATGGAGCGGGTGGAACGGTACTATACGCAGCCCCAGATGTACCAGCACTACCTGGAGCTGTACCGGCACTGCATGCTGAGCGGCGCCACGGGCGAACGGGGAACAGGCTGATGGCGGGCATCGGTTTCGAACTGCGCAAGCTGCTGCGCAAGGACTCCTACCTGGGGCTGCTGCAGGCCTACGGCTACGCGGGCATCATCAGCTCGGGTCCGTGGATCCTCTCCATCATCGGCGTGCTGCTCATCGGGCTGTTCAGCGCCAGCCGGGTGGTGCCGGACACCCTGGTGGTACAGTTCCTCGTCACCGTGACCTGGCTGATGGCCTCCTCGCTGGTGCTCACGGGCATCCTGCAGCTGCTCTTCACCCGTTTCATCGCCGATCGCCTGTTCGAGGAGAAGGACGAGATCGTGCTGCCCAACCTCATGGGCGCGCTGACGCTGGTGACGCTGGCCAGCGGGCTGCTGGCGGGCCTGGCGCTTCTCTTCCTGTTCGAGGAATCCCCTCTCTACGAACTGCTCACCCTCGGCAGCTTCGTCGTGCTGAGCAACATCTGGATCGTGGTGATCTTCCTCTCCGGGATGAAGGCCTACCGGCTGATCCTGGGCGTCTTCTTCCTCGGTTACGGCATCACCGTGGGCATGGCCCTGCTGCTCACCGCTCTCAAGCTGGAAGGACTGATGCTGGGCTTCTTCATCGGGCAGACGGTGCTGCTGTTCGCCATGCTGGCGATGGTGATCCGCAACTACCCCGGCGAGCGCTTCGTCTCCTACACCTTCCTCGACCGAAAGCAGGTCTACTACAGCCTCGCCGGCACCGGGCTGCTCTACAACCTCGGCATCTGGGCAGACAAGTTCATGTTCTGGCTCAACCCGGTCACCTCGGAGAACGTGATCGGCCCGCTGCGGGCATCGGTGATCTACGACATCCCCATCTTCCTGGCCTACCTCTCCATCATCCCGGGCATGGCGGTCTTCCTGGTGCGAATGGAGACCGACTTCGCCGAGATCTACGAGCGCTTCTACCAGTCGGTGCGGGAGGGCGACACGCTGGCCCACATCCGGCAGTACAAGCAGCGCATGGTGCTGACCATCCGGCAGGGCATCTACGAGATCTTCAAGGTGCAGGGCCTCATGGTGGTGATGCTGCTGATGCTGGGCCCCTCCATCCTCGACTTCCTGGGCATCTCCCGGCTCTACCAGCCCCTGTTCAACGTGGATCTCATCGGCGTGGGCGTACAGGTGCTGCTGCTGGCCATACTCAACGTGCTCTTCTACCTCGACCTGCTCTGGATCGCCTTTTCCATCTGCCTGCTGTTCCTGGTCAGCAACATCGGCCTCACCTGGCTCACTTTCCAGCTGGGTCCACAGTTCTTCGGCTTCGGCTTTGCCGGCGCGGTGGTGATCGCCAGCCTGGTGGGGCTGGCAGTGCTCTCCCGCCAGCTGGACCGCCTGGAATACGAAACCTTCATGCTGCAATAGCCGGCTTCCCCTCGCCGCCCCGGCAGGGACCGTCGTCCCTTCCGTATTCCCCCTCCCTCCGAAAGAGCCTGTTTCCACGGGCGGTCTATACTCAGTGTAGTCAGGAGGAGAAGAGGCATGCGAGGTCTCAGCCAGAAACTCGGCCAGTGGCTCATCCACTGGCTCACGCGGGACCGCCCTCCCGCCGAGACACCGCTGTGCAATTTCGACCGGCTCCGCTTCGAGCTGCGTCCCTGCGACGTGCTGCTGGTGGAAGGGCGCAGCCGCATCGCCGACGTCATCCGCGTCATCACCCAGAGCCCCTGGAGCCACGCCGTGCTCTACATCGGCCGGATCTTCGACATCCGCGATCCCCGCCTGCGGGTGAAGGTGGAGGCCCACTTCGAGGGAGATCCCGAGGAGCAGCTCGTCATCGAGGCACTGGCCGGCGAAGGCACTATCGTCTCCCCCCTCTCCAGGTACCAGAAGGACCACGTGCGCATCTGCCGTCCCGACGGCATCTCGGCGGAGGACGCGCAGCAGGTGATGGCCTACGCCATCAACCAGTTGGGCACCGACTACGACATGCGCCAGATCCTGGACCTGGCGCGCTTTCTCTTCCCCTGGTCCATCCTGCCGCGGCGCTGGCGCTCCACCCTCTTCGAACACAACGCGGGCACTACCACCCGCACCGTCTGCTCCACCCTGCTGGCGGAGGCCTTCATGCAGGTGGACTTTCCCATCCTGCCCTTCATCGAGCGCGACGAGGATGGCAGCCTGCGGCTGTTCAAGCGCAACCCCAGGCTCTTCGCGCCGCGGGACTTCGACTATTCCCCCTACTTCAGCATCATCAAGTATCCCTACCTGGGGTTCAACGACGTGGGCATCTACCGGCGACTGCCCTGGGACCCCTCCGAGGAGTTCCACAGTGAACAGCCGCGGCGCCGCCCGCAACCCGAAACCGAACCGGAAGCGGCGGAAGCCGCCGGCCGGCACCGGCTTCCCGATCTCTTCCAAGCCGCCATGCGCTGGCGGAAGGAGGGCTGACCATGTGGCTCATCGCGTTCCTGGCAACCATCGCCGTCGTCTGGATCCTGGCCTACCAGGGGGCCGGCGCCGCCGTCTGGATCGGCGTGCTCGTGGCCAGCCTGGTCACCGTCACCCTGGCCACGGGGATCCCCTGGTACCTCTCCACCCCCCTTTGGATCGGCGCCACCGCCGCCGTGCTGCTGCTGGGCGTGCCCGCCATCCGCCAGCGCTACGTCACCGCCCTGCTGCTGCGCCAGTTCCGCAAGGTGATCCCGCCCATGTCCCGCACCGAGCGCGAGGCGCTGGAGGCGGGCAGCGTCTGGTGGGACGCCGAGCTCTTCAGCGGGCGGCCCGACTGGGAGCGGCTGCTGGCCACACCTCCGGCCCGTCTCTCCGAACGCGAGCGGGCCTTCCTGGATGGTCCGGTGGAGACCCTCTGCGAGATGCTGGACGACTGGCGCATCACCCACGAGGAGAAGGACCTGCCGGAGGAGGTGTGGGCGTTCCTTCGGCAGCATCGCTTCTTCGGCCTCATCCTGCCGGAAGCGTACGGCGGCCTCGGCTTCTCGGCCCGGGCCCACTCGGAAGTGGTGATGAAGCTGGCCAGCCGCTCCATCGTGGCGGCGGTGACGGTGATGGTGCCCAACTCCCTGGGGCCCGGCAAGCTGCTGCTCCACTACGGCACGCCGCGGCAGCGGGAACACTACCTGCCGCGCCTGGCCCGCGGCGAGGAGATCCCCTGCTTCGCCCTCACCGGTCCCGACGCCGGCAGCGACGCCGGTGCCATTCCCGACCGCGGGGTGGTGGCCTGGGGCGAGTGGCAGGGGGAGCGGGTACTGGGCGTGCGGCTGAACTGGGAGAAGCGCTACATCACCCTGGGGCCGGTGGCCACCCTCATCGGCCTCGCCTTCCGCCTCCACGACCCCGACCACCTGCTGGGCGAGGAGGAGGAGCTGGGCATCACCCTGGCGCTGGTGCCCCGCAACACCCCCGGCGTGACCATCGGCGACCGCCACGTCCCCCTGGACATCCCCTTCCAGAACGGCCCCAACTGGGGGCGCAACGTCTTCCTCCCCATGAGCCAGCTCATCGGCGAGGAGCGCTACATCGGCCAGGGCTGGCGCATGCTGGTGGAGAGCCTGTCGGAGGGGCGCGGCATCTCGCTGCCGGCGCTGGCGGTGGGCGCGGGCAAGACCTGCAGTCGCTACACCGGCGCCTACGCCGCCGTGCGCCGGCAGTTCAACCTGCCCATTGGCCGCTTCGAGGGGGTGGAGGAGGCGCTGGCGCGCATCGCCGGCCTCACCTACCAGATGGACGCCGCGCGCAGGCTCACCCTCAGCGCCCTGGACATCGGCGAGAGCCCCTCGGTGATCTCGGCCATCATCAAGTACCACCTCACCGAACGCTACCGGCAGCTCATCAACGACGCCATGGACGTGCAGGGCGGCAGCGGTATCATGCTCGGCCCCTCCAACCTCATCGCGCGCGCCTACCAGGCGTTGCCCATTGCCATCACCGTGGAGGGCGCCAACATCCTCACCCGCTCCATGATCATCTTCGGCCAGGGCGCCATGCGCTGCCACCCCTGGATCCTCAAGGAGTTCGCGGCAGCGCAGAACCCCGACCGCGCCCGCGCGCTGGCCGACTTCGACCACGCCGTCTTCGGCCACCTGGGCTTCCTGCTCGGCAACATCGCCCGCAGCCTCTTCCTCGGCCTCACCCGGGGGCGCCTCTCCTCCGTCCCGGTGAAGGGGCGCACCCGCCACTACTTCCAGCAGCTCAACTGGATGAGCGCCGGCTTCGCCCTGGCGGCCGACACCGCCATGATGACCCTGGGCGGGGCGCTCAAGCGCAAGGAGCGGCTCTCGGCGCGCCTGGGCGACGTGCTGAGCGAGATGTACCTCACCTCGGCGGTGCTCAAGCGATACCGCGACGACGGAGAGCCAGACGAGGACTGGCCCCTGGTACGCTGGGCCTGCGAGGCCTCCTTCTACCGCATGCAGGAGAGCCTGCGCCTGCTGATCCGCAACCTCCCCTTCCGCCCCCTGGCCTGGCTGCTGCGGGTGCTGCTCTTTCCCAGCGGCTACCCCTGGACCGAGCCCGACGACCGCATGAGCCACGAGGCGGCCCAGGTGCTGCTGCGGCCTTCCGAGAGCCGCGACCGCCTCACCGCCGGCATCTTCATCACCCGTGACGAGACCTTCCGCCAGGGCATCCTCGAAGCGGCCTTCGAGCAGGCGGCGCGGGTGGCCCCCCTGGAGAAGACCCTGCGCGAGGCGCGCCGCGCCGGCATCGTGCATGCCCGCGGCTACCTGGAGCAGGCGCGCGAAGCGCTGGCCGAGGGACTCATCCGCGAGGAGGAGCTGAAGGAACTGGAGAAGATGCGCATGCTGCGTCGCCGCGTCATCGCCGTGGACAGCTTCAGCCACTACGGCCGCCGCAACCTGCTGCGGCTCATGGCGGCTGAAGCGCAACGGCGGGAGGCGGGCACATGACCGCCCCCGCCCTGCCCTGGAAGACGCGGCCGGTCTACGTGGTGGACGGCCTGCGCACCCCCTTCCTCAAGGCCTCCGGCCCGCCCGGCCCCTTCCACGCCGCCGACCTGGCGGTGGCCGTCGGCCGCGCCCTGCTCCTGCGCATGCCCTTCCCGCCCGAGGCGCTGGACGCCGTGGTCCTCGGCTGCGTCTCCTCCGGCCCCGACGAGGCCAACATCGGCCGTGTGGCCGCCCTGCGCATGGGCTGCAGCGAGAAGACACCCGCCATGACGGTGCAGCGCAACTGCGCCTCGGGCCTGCAGGCGGTGGAGACGGGGGCGCTGGAGATCCTTTCCGGCCGGGCGGAGCTGGTGCTGGCCGGCGGCACCGAGGCGATGAGCCACCACCCGGTGATGCTGGGCGAGAAGATGGTGGCCTGGCTGGCGCAGTGGAACCGCGCCCGCACTCCCGGCCAGCGCGCGAAGATACTCCTGAAACTGCGCACCGCCCACCTGGCGCCCGTCATCGCCCTGCTGCGGGGCCTCACCGATCCGGTCACCGGCCTCTCCATGGGACAGACCGCCGAGGAGCTGGCGGAGCGGTTCGATATCGGGCGGGAGGCCATGGACCGCTTCGCCCTGCGCAGCCACCGGCGCCTGCTGGAGGCGCGCCACGCGGGCAGACTGCGGGAGGAGATGGTCCCCCTCTACGACAGCCGGGGCAACCTCTACCTGGAGGACACCGGCCTGCGCCCCGACACCAGCCTGGAATCCCTGGCGAAGCTCGGGCCCGTCTTCGACCGCCCGGTGGGACGGGTCACCGCCGGCAACAGCGCCCAGATCACCGACGGCGCCGCCTGCCTGGTGCTCGCCTCGGGTACGGCGGTGGAGAGGTACGACCTGCCCGTGCTCGGGCGCATCCTCGACAGCCAGTGGGCCGGGCTCTCGCCGCGGATCATGGGCCTGGGACCGGTGCACGCCATGGCACCGGTGATGGAACGGCACGGGCTCGACAGCGGCGACATCGACGCGTGGGAGATCAACGAGGCCTTCGCTGCCCAGGTGCTCGCCTGCCTCACCGCCTGGCGGGACGAGGCGTTCTGCCGGGACCAACTGGGACTGGAGCACGCCTTCGCCCCCATCGACGAGGAGCGGCTCAACGTGGACGGCGGCGCCATCGCCATCGGCCACCCCGTGGGCGCCAGCGGCGCGCGCATCCTGCTCCACCTGCTGAAGGTACTGGAGCGCACCGGCGGACGGCTGGGCATGGCCAGCCTCTGCATCGGCGGCGGCCAGGGCGGCGCCATGCTGGTGGAAACGGGAGGCGGGACATGAACCCTTGTTTCGCGGCGAAGGCATTGCCCCTTCAGGTGGGAGGCCCGCCCTCGGGCCGAACTTCAAAACGTTCGCGGCGAGGGCGCCGCTCCCACATGCCGCGATCTCATCCGCATGGAGAGGAGATCGTCCATGAAGCCTGACTGGCGCCTGGAACTGGACGACCGAAGCATCGCCTGGCTCCACTTCGACCGGGCCGACAGCAACACCAACGTGCTCACGGCACAGGCCCTGGAGGCGCTGGACGAGCAGCTCGTCGCCGCCGCCCAGCAGCACCCCCGCGGCCTGGTGATACTCTCGGACAAGCCCTCCGGCTTCATCGCCGGCGCCGACGTGAAGGCCTTCGCCACCCTCGGAGACGCCGCCGAGGCGGAAGCACTCATCCACCGCGCCCACGAGATCTTCCAGCGACTGGAGTCCCTCTCCTTTCCCACCGTGGCGCTGATCCACGGCTTCTGCCTGGGCGGAGGCCTGGAGCTGGCCCTGGCCTGTCGCTACCGGGTGGCCGACACCGGTCCCGACACCCGCATCGGTTTTCCCGAGATCCGCCTGGGGATCTTCCCCGGCTTCGGGGGCACCGTGCGCACGGTGCGCCGCATGGGCCACCTGCGCGCCCTGGAGCTGATGCTCTCCGCCCGCAACCTCGGCGCCAAGCAGGCCCGGCGGGCGGGGCTGGTGGATCTGGCGGTGCCCGGTCGGCAGCTGCGCAACGCCGCCGTCCAGCTCATCGAAAAGCCGCCCGCCCGCAAGCCGCCGCCACTGCTCCAGCGCATGGCCGGCTGGGCGCCCCTGCGCCCGGCGGTGGCCGCGCTGCTCAAAAAACAGGTGCGCCAGCGGGTGCGGCCGGAACACTACCCCGCCCCCTTCCGCCTCATTGACCACTGGCGGCGCAGCGCTGGCCACAGTGGCGAGATGTACCGCAGCGAGGCGGCCACGGTGGCGGAGCTGCTCACCGGGAAGACGGCACAGAACCTGATCCGGGTCTTCCTGCTGCAGGACCGGCTCAAGTCGCTGGCACCGCGGGAGATGCCCGAAGTCGGCCACGTCCACGTGGTGGGTGGCGGCGTCATGGGCGGCGATATCGCCGCCTGGTGTGTACTCAAGGGACTGCGCGTCACCCTCCAGGACCGGGCGCCCGAATACCTCACCCGCGCCGTGCAGCGCGCCCACGAGCTTTTCCGCAAGAAGCTCAGGGACCGTTACCGGGTGCAGGAGGCCGTCGACCGCTTCGTTCCCGACCCGGATGGGCTGGGCGCCGCCCGGGCCCAGGTGGTGATCGAGGCCATCTACGAGGATCCTGACGCCAAGCGGGCCCTCTATACCTCGCTGGAGCCGCGCATGGATCCGGAGGCGCTGCTCGCCACCAACACTTCGGGCATTCCCCTGGAGCTGCTGGCCCGGGACCTGGCGCACCCGGAGCGGTTCATCGGGCTCCACTTCTTCAACCCGGTGGCGAAGATGCTCCTGGTGGAGGTGGTGCGTGACGACCAGACACCCGCACGGACCCTGGACCGCGCCACCGCCTTCGCCCGGAGAATCGGCAAGCTGCCCCTGCCCGTGCGGAGCCGCCCCGGCTTCCTGGTGAACCGGGTGCTCATGCCCTACCTGCTGGAGGCGGTGATCCTCCACGAGGAGGGAGTGAAACCGGAACTCATCGACGAGGCGGCACTGGCCTTCGGCATGCCCATGGGCCCCATCGAGCTGGCCGACACCGTGGGGCTGGACATCGCCCTCTCGGTGGCCCGGGAGCTGGCCGAACCCTTCGGCCTGCAGGTGCCGGGGATCCTCGGCCGCATGGTGGAGGAGAAGCGGCTGGGCCGAAAGTCGGGCCGCGGCTTCTACCGCTGGGAGAAGGGCAAGGCGGTGAAGGAGAAAGCGCAGGCCACGCCGGAACAGCTGGCCGAGTGGAGCGACCGGCTCATCCTGCGCCTGATGAACGAGGCCATGGCCTGCCTGCGCGAGGGGATCGTGGAGGAGGCCGACCTGGTGGACGCCGGCATCGTCTTCGGCACCGGCTTCGCCCCCTTCCGCGGCGGCCCCCTCCACTGGGCCAGGCAGCAGGGCGTGGATAAGCTGGTGGCCCGCCTCGAAGCACTGGCCCGGGAACAGGGGGAGCGGTTCCAGCCGGATGAGGGGTGGAAAATGCTGGCGTGATTCTGAAACGCTCCAATCCTGGCGCCCGCTGGCAAGGATCAGTTGCCTCTTATAGCATTGAGAGACAGGACGGCCCTATCCGTTCAAGGGCGACCATCAACAAAAGGTGAAAGCATGACCATTACCCTGCCACTGGAAGAGATGACCCTGGAGGAGAAGCTGCAGATGATGGAAGCCCTTTGGGACGACCTCAGACAACATGCGGAGCGGATGCCGCCACCGGAGTGGCACCGCAAGCTCCTCGCGGAGCGGGAAGCCGCCGTCGCGCGCGGTGAAGCGCGGTTCGAGGAGTGGGAGGCAGCGAAACAGAAGATCGAAAAGGAGATCGAGTGAAGCGGATCAGGATCCTCGAGGCGGCGCGCCTTGATCTGATAGCTGGTTACTGGTTCTACGAAAAACAGGCCCAAGGTATCGGTCGATACTTTCTCGACACCTTGTATTCAGACATTGAATCCCTCCGCATCAGCGCAGGGATACATGTGGTCTGTTTCGATAAATATCACAGGTTGTTGTCCAAACGCTTTCCCTGGTCGGTGTACTACCGGATGGAAAGTGACGAGATTCTGATCTACGCGGTCATCGACAATCGCCGTAATCCGGACTTGATAGAAAAGCGGCTGAAAAGCGATCCGATTCCCTGAGGAAAAGCACGATCCTCATCAGCAAACTCGACCAAAGGTTAGTGACTATACTTCAGGCAGGTAAAGCCGCTATTTCCGCCATGCTACCAACCGAACCCATCACCCTGGAACAGGCCCCCACCCTGGCCGCGCTCTTCCGCGAGCGGGTGGCGCGCTCGGGCGAAAAAACCGCCTACGTGCAGCACGATCCCGGCACCGGCCAGTGGCGGGAATACAGTTGGCGGGAGACGGCTGACGAGGTGGCCCGCTGGCAGCAGGCGCTGCGCGCCTCCGGGCTGGAAAAGGGCGAGCGGGTAATGATCATGTGCCGCAATTCGTGGGAGTGGGTGATCTGCGACCAGGCCACCCTGGGGCTGGGGCTGGTGCTGGTGCCCGTGTTCATGAACGACCGGGCCGACAACATCGCCTGGATTACCAACGACTGCCAGGCTTCCACCCTGGTCATCGAAGGGCCTGACCAGTGGCGAACCCTGGAACCCGTGGTGGAGCAGCTGGAGAGCATTCACAGCATTATTGCCCTCAAGCCCGTGGACGCCAACCATGAAAAACTGCATCAGCTGGCCGACTGGCTGCCGGAAAAGGGAGACGGCCTCGCCAGGGAGGAATCCGCCCCCGACGAACTGGCCACCATTGTCTATACCTCCGGCACCACGGGCCGCCCCAAGGGGGTGATGCTCAGCCATCACAACATTTTGTGGAACGTGCATGCCGCCCTAAAGTTCTTC
>JALWGP010000028.1 GCA_027038775.1 Sedimenticola sp.
GGTCATCTCCTACAACCCCGGCTACCAGAGCCTGATGAAGGACCTGAAGCAATCCACCAAGCAACGTTTCGGCGCCATCGACTTCGACTATCCGGCGCCCGACACCGAGGCCGAGATCGTGGCCCGGGAAGGCGGTGTCGACCTGGAGACGGCGAAGAAGCTGGTGCAGATCGGCCAGCGCGGGCGCAATCTCAAGGGCCACGGGCTCGACGAGGGCATCTCCACGCGCCTGCTGGTCTATGCCGCCCAGCTCATCGCCAGGGGACTCGACCCCCTGGTGGCCTGCCGCGTGACCCTGGTGCGACCGCTCACCGACGATCCCGACATGCGCGACACCCTGGACGCCGCGGTCACCACTTTCATCGAGTGACGCGCCTTCCCGTTCACCGGCCAGGGGAATTTCGTCCATGAGCGTGAATCTCGACGACTTTCGCGAGGAACTGGAGAAGGCGGCGCCTGAACTCGAGGAGACGCTCGACGCCATCTTCCACGAGGCGGCGCGCCACATGTCTGCCGCCGGGCTCCATGATTACCTGGAAGGGGCCCGTGGCCTGGCCCGGCTGGGTCGCGGCGGCAGTCTGGTCACCACCTTCCTCGAGGAGATGCCGGCGGTGGCCAAGGAGTGCGGGGATGACATCATCCGTGACTGTGTCAGTGCCGCGATGAAGCTCTCGTCCATGACCTCCGGCGAGGTCATCGCCCTGCTGTTCGCCACCCTGCCGACGGTGGCCCGGCGTCTCGGCGATCCCGAGCTGCTGCGCCAGTACCTGGGACTGATCCACCAGCTCTCGGCCAAGGCTGCCCGCGGCCTGCGCCCCATGCTCGGGGTCATGGACGAGCTGCTGCACAAGCTCACCCTGTCGGGGCTGCGCCGCTGGGCCCTGTACGGTGCCCAAGCCTACGCCCGGGACTTCCAGGGACAGATGAAGTACTTCGGTCTCCAGACCGAGGATGCCAGGGCCATGCTCCAGAAGGAACGGCGTGGAACCCTGTTCATCGACAGCCAGCGCAAGATCAATTTCTACCTGCGGGCGCTCTGGGGCCGTGACTTCTTCCTGCGTCCCACCGCAGCCGACCACGAGGGCTTCCGCCCCTACCTGGAGCAACGGGTCATGCACCTGCCCGACGCCGTGGATGGTGTCGGCGGCATCTCCGGTCAGGAACTCTACCGGGCCATGGCCACCCACCTGGCCGCACACATGATGTATACCCCCGAGCCGATCTCCGCCGAGCAGCTCTCGCCGGCCCAGATGTTCTTCATCGGTCTGCTCGATGACGCCCGGGTGGAGTACTGTGCGGGGCAGAACTTCCCCGGCCTGCGCACTCTCTGGGGACGGCTGCTCACCATCCCCCACGGGGAGCCGCCGGCCCATCCGTCCCTGGCCCTGCTCGAGGAGCTGGCTGCCTGTCTGCTCGAGCCGTCGCGGCGCATGGCCGACGAAGATCTGCAGGCCCTGGTGGACAGGTTCCACGCCAACGTGGAGCACAACAGGCTCGATCCCATGTTTTCCTGGCACATGGGCCTGGAAGTGTTCAACGTCCTGGCGGCCAGGCGCGAGGTGCCGAGCCTGCGCCTGCTCGAAAAGCTGCGGATTCCCTATCGCGACGACAACCGCCTGCTGTGGGACTTCGACGAGTTTGCCTGGCAGGAGACCGCCGAGTACATCGCCGCCAGCCAGCGCCAGGTGCGCAGGCACGTCTCGGCCATCGAGATGGCCAACGAGGTGGACTGCGAGCTCGCCGGTGACGACGCCCAGGAGATCTGGGTCTGCTCGACCGAGTTCTTTCCCTACGAGGATGCAGGCGAGGCCAGGGTCAGTTACAACGACATGTGGGGCAAGGAGCCGGTTTCCGACCCTTTCCACTACCATGAGTGGGACTACCAGGTGCAGCTCCACCGGCCGGACTGGGTCACCCTGTACGAGCGGCGGCAGCCCAAGGGGGATCCGGAGGAGATCGATCGCATCCTCCTCGAGCACAAGCCGGTCACCCAGCGCATCAAGCAGATCATCGACCTGCTCCAGCCCCAGGGGGTGCAGCGGATCCGTAACATGGAAGACGGCGACGAGATCGATCTCAACGCCGCCATTGACTCCATGATCGACATCCGCATGGGGCGTCAGCCGAATCCGCGCATCACCATGCGTCACGTGCTCAATCGCCGGGACCTGGCCATCGTGGTGCTGCTGGACCTCTCCGAATCCACCAATGATCCCATCGGCGACTCGGACAAGACCGTGCTGGAGCTGACCCTCGAGGCCTCGGCCCTGGTGGCCACCGCGATCCATGGCGTCGGCGACGCCTTCGCCATCCACGGTTTCGCTTCGGACGGACGCCATGACGTGCAATACTACCGGTTCAAGGACTTCGACCAGCCCTGGGATGGAGAGGCCAAGTCCCGGCTGGCGGGCATCCAGGGCGGCCTCTCCACCCGCATGGGAGCCGCCCTGCGCCATGCCGGCAGGCACCTGCTGCAGCAGCCCCAGCGAAAAAAGCTGATCCTGCTGGTCACCGACGGGGAACCCGCGGATATCGATGAGCGCGATCCCCAGTACCTGCGCTGGGATACCCGCAAGGCGGTGGAGGAGCTCTGGGGGAGAGGTGTGCTCACCTATTGCCTGACGCTGGATGCGGATGCGGACCACTACGTGAAACGCATCTTCGGGACCAACCATTACACCATCGTCGATCACGTGGAGCGTCTTCCCGAGAAACTGCCGAACCTCTTTGCCAGCCTCACGCGGTGAGGGAGAGGGAGGCGTTGAGCCGCACCGGAGAGGTTCCCTGTTTCGCCCGTCGGGCCGACCAGGTGGAAGCGCGTCTCTACAATCTCTGGCGCCGTGCCCGGCTTCACCTGGCCATGCCGGTTCGTATCCCCCTGCCTGCCCAGCCCGGGGTGGTGATGATCCTGGAAGCGAACGAATGGGTCTGCGTGGACGCCCGTCAGAACGATCTTCCCATCCTGGCCTGGGTGGAGTTCGAGGATCGCGGCCGGGACGCGCTGCACCTGCCGGTACGCTGCACGCTCAATTATTACCATTTCGCTGCGTCCAGGTACCGCTCCCGGGCCCTGGAGGCCATGGCCGAGGGTCTTTCGCGGCTCTTGCAGGAAACGGACTGAACGCGGTTTCGCCGGGCGCGGCTGCCCCGGTCCGGTTGCGGCTGACGAAAGGGCTGCAGTACCATGCCCGGACATGGCCTCCTCATGCCCTCTACCCACCCAGGCCCGGCTGCTGAAGACCGTCACCGATGCCCTGCGGCGCCACTGCGGAGAGCGGGACGCCGGCAAAATTTTCGGCGACCTGCTCGAAACCCTGCTCGAACTCACGTGCAGTGAATACGGTTTCATCGGCGAGGTGTTCCACGACGAAAGGGACCGCCCCTTCGTCAAGAGCTACGCCACCACCAACATTGCCTGGAACGACGAGACTCAGCGCCTTTACGAGAAGGCCCGGGAAAAGGGCATGGTCTTCTCCCGCCTGGATTGTCTTTATGGCGCGGTGCTCACCACCGGCAATCTCATCATTTCCAACGATCCTGCCAACGACAGCCGCAGCTGTGGCCTGCCGCCGGGCCATCCCCCGCTCAACAGCTTCATGGGCGTGCCCCTGCAGGGGCGAGACGGCCTGCTCGGGATGGTGGGCGTGGCCAATCGTCCCGGGGGCTATACGCCGGAGCTGGCCCGTCGCCTGGAGCCCTTTCTGGTCGCCTGCGGCAGCCTGCTGCAATCCTGGCGGGACACCAAGCGCATCCTGGCATTGGATGAGGCGCTGCAAGCGTGTGAGAAACGGCTCGGTCATTCGGAGGAGAGTGTGCCGCTGGGTGGGGGCTACCGTTTTGACCGGGCTTCGTCCGTATTGTACGGCAACCACGGTTCCGTGCTGCTGACCCGCAAGGAGCTCGACCTGCTGCACCTGCTGGTGGAAAACGCCGGCCAGGTGGTTCCCTACGAGGAGCTGAAACGGCAGGTGTGGCGCGAAGTGGTGGTGGGCCACTCTTCGCTGCGTTCCCTGGTGCGGCGCATTCGCGGCAAGGCACCGGGCATTCGCATCACCACGGTGCGGGGAGTGGGCCTGATGCTGGGGACATCGAAAGAGGGATGAGGCATCCCTGCCCCGGACTGCTTCCTTTGCCTATTCGGTGCAACAGCGCTTGTTCTTGTTTTCCAGGGAAAAGCAGCTTTCAGGAACTTCCGGGCGGTAGCCGAAACCCCGTGCCGAGGTGTCCAGGGCGCACTTGTCCTCCAGCGGCTTGAGCAGCGACAAGCCGTTGCGTTTTTCCTGTACCCGTTCGCAGGCCTGCACGCACTGCAGGCACTGGGTGCAGGTGAACATGCGTAGCTTGCTGCTGCGCGGCTTCAGGCGCATGGGGCAGGCGTGTTCGCAGGAGGCGTCACAGCTTGCGCACTCCCTGGCCCGCTTTCGGTCGAAAGCCACCACCATGGCCTTCTTGTTGCCCATCCATACCAGGCTCTGGAACAGGCCGATGGCGCAGCCGAAGCGGCAGAAGAGGTGCCGGGCAAGGGCGAACTCGATGGTGAGCAGTATGGTGGCCACGGTGATGAAGGTGAACTGATTTCGGGTGAGCGTGCCGTGGAACAGGTTGGAATAGATCTCCCTGGGCGGCAGCAGGTAGGTGAGCAGCACCACTGCCCACAGGAAAGCGAAGAAGAGAATGGTGAGAATGGTCAGCGGCCAGAGCTGACGGTTGGGCACGCAGACGGTACCATCCTGCTGCCGCTCCGGAAGCTTCTGCCGGTCCCAGATGGAGAGTTTGCCCGATGCCCTGCGCATCATGGCGTTGATCAGCTCCACCACCGAGAAATGGGGGCAGAGCCAGCCGCAGTAGAGCCGCCCCCATTTCCAGGAGACATAGATGCCCAGCCCCACCACCAGCCCGATGGGCAGGAAGATGTGCAGGAATACGCTCCAGATGAGCTCCATGTCGGAGAGCTGTCCCGCCTGGTAGGCGTCGATGCCCAGTATCCACGGGCGTCCCAGGAACACGAGATGGTTTTGCGTGAGGTCGAACCGGAACAGGTCCAGCGGCGGAGCCAGGATGAACAACAGAAAGAACAGGGTTCTCCAGAAGAGGCGTTTTTTCTGGGTCGAGATCATCCGTTTCCTCCCGTGACACCGGTACATCTGAGGATTCGGGGTGGTCCGGCGGCATCGATCCGAATTATAGGGCGAGCATGGAAGCGCCACGGTGATTTTACGGTGAAAAGTTTGTGACACGAATGTGACTGCGCCTGCCGACGGCCTTCCGGAGATGGGGAGGCAGCGGGTTTGATGATCGGCGGCAAAACCGCGTATATTCTCTCGTTTCCTTGCGATTTCCTGCGGGGCAAGAGCCCCCTCCCGGCATGGACACCATCCGAATCCGCGGCGCCCGCACCCACAACCTCAAGAACATCGACCTCGACCTGCCCCGGGACAAGCTCATCGTCATCACCGGGCTGTCGGGCTCGGGCAAGTCGTCGCTCGCCTTCGACACCATCTACGCCGAGGGTCAGCGGCGCTACGT
>JALWGP010000029.1 GCA_027038775.1 Sedimenticola sp.
GGCCAGGCGCAACCCCTCCTGCAGCTTCGCCTCCAGCCCCATGCGCACCCACTCCCCCTCGCTGCACTCGACCAGCGCCTCCACCAGCTTGCGGATCCCGGCCATCTCGCGCTTCTGGGCGCTCTTGTTGGGACGGATGGCGAAGCCTTCTTCGTCCACCTCTCTCATTTCTCACCCTTTACCAACTGTTGATATGCACTTCCCGCCGGATACCGGGTGGTCCCGCCACCCGGGGCGGCCGTTCCTGGCCCGGGAACCAATCACCGTATTCCTCCTGCCGTGCGGAAGAAACAGTATAAAGCCACGGGCTGCGCCCCTCCATGCCGCCACCAGGATCCCGCAAAAGCGTGCACCGAGACCCTGGCCTGGGCACCGCCCCGAACCGGCTGTGTCATAATGCGCCTCTAAACCGGTCCCGCCCGAGCAGGAAACTTGACAGTGTATCACCACAGCACCCGGCAACCGGTCATCACCCGGTGGCAGTGGATATGGCTGGCATTGCTGGCCGTGTCGCTTGCCGGTTGCAGTTCCTACCCCATGGACGTGGACGAGGAAACCTGGAAGCAACTGCCACCCGAGCGCCGCGCCGAGCTGGCCCGCCGACAAGCGGAACTGGAACACGAACGGCGCATGCAGGCATTACGGCTCGAAGAAGAGCAGGCAAGATTGCGTGCAGAGAACGAACGCCAGCGCCTGGACGCGCTGCGTACCCTCTACCAGCGCCTGGGCGAAGGCGAGGTGGTGCAGGTCGGCCTGCTCCAGGGGGAAGGGTATTTCGGTAAATTCCGCCCCATCGCTCCAGACAGCCTGCTGTTGACCATCGGCGAGACCCGCGAGCAGACGCTGTTGGGCCACCATGGCCGCCAATTAACCCTCTGGCTGCGTTACGAACCGGGCAAGCTGGCGCTCTGTTCGCATGCGCCACGCCCCCATATTGATCCCGACCATTGCGCCATCCTGGTCGAACGCGACTGGCGCCATGGCCAGGACTACGTGGTGAACGTACCGGATGGATGGCATCCCAAACGACCGCTGTTGCGCAACTTGCAGGTGCACGTCCGCAGCCTGGAACCACGTGAACGACACTGGTGAGGCCACCCGCACATCGCTTTTCTGCGGTGCTCGTGAAGCACGCAAAGTAAACCCTGAAAAATTCAGGCCTTCCTCCGGCCCAGGGGTGCGCCGGCATCCCCGTTATCCGCTCTCGTGGACCAAAAACCACCTGCACCACTCCCTGAGCAGGAATCCGATCAGCGGCTGATGGGGTAAACTTTTTTCCTCGTCCAGTAGATCCTTTTGTATTCGGTGAGATTGTTATTGACGTTCTTCTCTCGAACGGGCCCCACGGCAAAACGAATTTTGCTCATATATCCCATCTCATCGGGCCACTTCCACAGCTCGTGCTTCGAAAGCGAAACAGGTTCCGGTTCATCGATGGTTCCGTGAACCGTGATCTCCTGCCCGGGCTCCAGCTTCCAGCTCGAGGAAGGATTGTCGCAGACGTTGAATTTCAAGGAGCGTCCAACGCTGTCCAGAATTTTGTAGCTGAAACATTTGGCCGGACCATCCCCTATATTTTTGAAGGTCAGCCGATAGCTGCAAACGTACCCATTGACGAATTTCACCTCATAATCGGATATCGTCAGATCCGGCAGGCGGGGCCTTGGAGATACGGACTGGATTTTCGGGGCACTGTGTTTCATCGAGGCGGGAGGCTTGGAGACGGCTTTCGGGGAAACCTTATGGGTGAAGTCGGGCAATTTTTCCACGGCATTCATCTGAGCCAGGGCTCCGGTCGGCAACGCCGTTGCCGATACCAGGAACGGCAAAAATGCAACGGAACGGCCGAAGCCGTGAAAAATGAAAGATCGAGTCTCGAATGCCACCTTGATCTCCTGCTTCCGCATCGTGAATTCAGCTTCCATTATCTCCCTCCCCTCTCTACGGTGTCGAGGAGCTCCATCTGGAGCGGACCAAAAGCCTTGGGAGCGGGGTCGTGCTTTGAGCCACCTGATCAATACCAACGTTCAGATCGATGCCGAACGCGAAGGCCCACAGGAGATCAGGTTGTACGGCGAGCCGGTGGCGATCGTTTTATCGTGCGAACACCACGAACAGTTCTACCAGCGCGGTATCGGTGTCTTCAAAATACCTGATTTTCATCGCTTTGAACTCCTCTGGCGGGACGTGAATCTCACTTTTCCACCTCCATGTGAACCACCTGAAGTTGCGCAGAAATGGTGCCATGGAACTCGTTGCGCTCCAAACGGTAGACCAAGCGCAGGCGGGAGGGGAGCGGACCGGGGAACTGGTCGGCGAGGTTGAAGGCGATAGCGTCGATGAGGGTGTCGCCGCCGGTGGGGCGGACCACCAGCTTCCAGTGCTTCTCTTTCAGCAGCCGCTGCTGCACGACCTCGAACCCGCCGTGGAAGAGAGGCTCAGGGAAGCCTTGCCCCCAGGGGCCGGCGGCGGCGAGGGCGTCGGCCAGTTCCAGGCCCAGTTGGTCGGGCTCGATCTCGCCGTCGGAGAGGATCACCGGCTCCAGGTCCTCGGGCCGCAGGTGGCGGCGGGCCACCTCGTCGAAGCGGCGGGCGAACTCGTCGAAGGCATCCGCCTCCAGGGTGAGCCCCGCCGCCATGGCGTGGCCGCCGAACCGGCGGATGAGCCCGGGATGGCACGCCGCCACCTCCTCCAGGGCGTCACGGATGTGGAAACCGGGAATGGAGCGGGCCGACCCCTTCAGCTCCCCCTCCCCGCCGGGCGCGAAGGCGATCACCGGCCGCAGGTAGCGTTCCTTGACCCGCGACGCCAGGATACCGATGACCCCCTGGTGCCAGTCTTCATGGTGGAGGCAGAGCCCCCAGGGCAGCGCCTCCCGCGCCAGCGACAGCGACTCGAGGTGCGCCTCGGCCTGCCGCTTCATCTCCTCCTCGATCTGCCGGCGCTCGCGGTTGTGCGCGTCCAGCCGGGCGGCCAGGGGACGCGCCTCTTCCAGCGTCCCGGCCAGCAGGCACTCGATGCCCACGGAGATGTCGTCCAGGCGCCCGGCGGCGTTGATGCGCGGCCCCAGCACGAAGCCCAGGTCCTGCGCCCGGATCCGGCGGTGGTCGCGCCCCGCCAGCTCCAGCAGCGCCAGGATGCCGGGGCGGCAGCGGCCGGCGGCGATGCGCCTGATCCCCTGGTGCACCAGGATGCGGTTGTTGTAGGCCAGGGGCACCACGTCGGCCACGGTGCCCAAGGCCACCAGGTCCAGCCACTCGGCCATGTTGGGTTCCGGCCTGCCGGCGAACCAGCCCCGCCCGCGCAGCTCCGCCCGCACGGCGAGCAGCAGGTAGAAGGCCACGCCCACGCCAGCGGTGGCCGACAGGGGATGGCCCGGTACCAGGTTGGGGTTGACCATGGCGTCCGCCTCCGGCAGCGTCTCGCCGGGAAGGTGGTGGTCGGTGACCACCACCTGCATCCCCAGCTCCCGCGCCCGCGCCACGCCGTGGATGCTGGAGACGCCGTTGTCCACGGTGATCAGCAGGTCCGGCCTGCGCCCGGCCGCGATCTCCACGATCTCGGGGGTGAGGCCGTAGCCGTAGTCGAAGCGGTTGGGCACCAGGTAGTCCACCGCCGCCGCGCCCATGGCGCGCAGGGCCAGCAGCATGAGCGCGCTGCTGGTGGCGCCGTCGCAGTCGAAGTCGCCCACCACCAGGATGCGCCTGCCCTCCTGCACCGCATCGGCCACCAGCCGGGCCGCCGCCTCCACGCCCTCGAGCCGCTGTGGCGGCAGCAGGCGGTCCAGGCCGTACTCCAGCTCTTCCGCGGTGGCCACGCCACGGGCCCGGAGCACCCGTTGCAGCACGGGATGGAGCCCCTCGAGGGGCGGCAGGGCGGGTTCCGGGGTGCGGGTTATAATGGTTTTTTGCATCGGACGACGGCACATTCGGGGTGGGCGAAGCATACCTTAGAAAGCTGGATTGGTCCCGCGCGGCGCCCACCTCCCTGCCGGAAGGGGCCATCCACCTCTGGCGCCTGCCCCTCGGCCTCCCCCTGCCCCTCGCCGATCTCCTCGACGACAGGGAACGGGCGCGCTTCGACCGCTTGCAGGATCCCGGCGCCCGCCGCTTCCGGGGCAACGGCCGGGCCTTCTTGCGCCTCCTCCTCGGCCACTACCTCCGGCGGGACCCGGCCTCCCTCGAGCTGGTCACCGCAGAGGGCGGCAAGCCCCGCCTGGCCGGCGGCGAGCTCCGCTTCAACCTCAGCCACTCGGGCGACCTGGGCCTGGTGGCGGTGTCGCGGGAGTTCGAGGTGGGGGTGGACCTGGAGCGGGTGCGGCCGGTGCAGCGGCTGGAGCGCATCGCCGCGCGCCTGTTCGACGCCGACGCCCGGCGGGTGCTGGAGCCGTGCCAGAGAGAAGAACGCCTCCACCGCTTCTTCGAGCAGTGGACCCTGCTGGAGGCGCGGCAGAAATGTTCGGGCGCCGGCCTCTTCGGCAGCCGGGAGACGGATGCCCCGGGGGCCCTCTCCTTCGAGCCGGAACCGGGCTGCAAGGCGGCGCTGGCCTGGCGGCCCCTGCGGGAACCGGGCCGCGAACCGGAACTCCGCCTTTTCCAATTTGCCCCCCGAGCCGGTAAGATCGCGGCTTTCCCGGCAAACGGAAGCACGCCATGGAGCTGATCCAGATCATCGTGCTGGCGCTGGTCCAGGGACTGACCGAATTCCTGCCCATCTCCAGCTCCGCCCATCTCATCCTGGCGCCCCATCTCTTCGGCTACGCCGACCAGGGGCTGGCCTTCGACCTGGCGGTGCACCTGGGCACCCTGCTGGCGGTGCTGCTCTACTTCCGTCACACCATCTGGGAGGTGGCGCGGGACTGGTTCGCCTCCCTGCCCGCCTCGGGCCGGGCCACCGCCAACAGCCGGCTGGGGTGGTACATCATCCTCGCCACCCTGCCGGTGATGGGCGTGGGCGTGCTGGTGAAGGACCTGGTGGAGAACGAGCTGCGCTCCCCGCTGGTGATCGCCGCCACCACCATCGGCTTTGGCGCCGTGCTGCTGTGGGCGGACCGCGGCTTCCGCCATCTCCGCCACATCGAAACCATGAATCTCCGGGACGCCCTGCTCATCGGCGCCGCCCAGGCACTGGCGCTGGTGCCGGGCACCTCGCGCTCGGGCATCACCATGACCGCCGCGCTGATGCTGGGCTACTCCCGCGAGGCCGCCGCCCGCTTCTCCTTCCTGCTGGCGGTGCCCACCATCCTCGCCTCGGTGATCTGGGTGGGCAAGGACCTGGTGGGCTCGCCGGGGCCGGTGCAGTGGGGCGACCTGGGGCTGGGGATCCTCTTCTCCTTCCTGGCGGCGCTCACCACCATCCATCTCTTCCTGCGCTTCATCGAGCGTATGGGCATGGCGCCCTTCGCCTGGTACCGGTTCGCGCTGGGGGCCTTCATTCTCGTCACCCTCTACCGTTAGGTCGGGATTCGATCCCGGGAGCGGACCTCCTACCCCACACCGGAGGAGCGGCGCCCCCGCCGCGAATG